>NZ_JAAHGT010000628.1 GCF_010672385.1 Okeania sp. SIO2F4 | reverse complement strand
TTAAATTTATAAGGTATAGATAATCGTCAGGGAAGTTAGGACATTCTCAAACTCTCAAATATAGGAATTTAACTTCGCGCCTTCTAACTTCTAAACTTTTGAGTTTTGAATTTTAACGAATGGGACTATATCCCGCTTCTTTAATTAACTTTTGCCCTTCATCTGTCAACAATAATTTTCCATAAGCTTCTCCAGCTTTCTCATCAAAGGAACCATCTTTTTTGACAATCACAAATAACCGTCTCGTAATGGGATATGTTCCATTTTCAAATGCTTCTAAATTCGGCTCATTACGAAGTTGTTCTGAACAATTTTCTGGTGATATAAATTCACCTTTGTAAGGAACAACAAAAGTACCTGCTGATTCATAGCTAATTGCTAAAGGTTTGACACTACACTGAGGAATAAGTTCTGAAGCTGTAGCAAAATAAATTCCACCTTTATTTGCAGTTACCTCTCGTAAAGCTTGAGTAGTTGTAGGAATAAAAAATACATTTTTGCCAAAATTTTTGTTATTTAAAATATTGTCTTGAAAGAAAGGAGTTGTACCACTAGCAAGAGGACGAGCATAGGGAAAAATTTTAATATTAGCTGCTCCTATTTGACTCCAATTTGTAATCTTACCAGTATAGATATTCTGAAGTTGTTTTAAAGTTAAACCTGCAAGATCGAGTTCGTGATTAATCACAATAGCAATCCCATCAATAGCAACAGGAATTTGTTTCAGTTGAAACCCTCTATTTCTTGCTCTCTGCAACTCAGCATCTGTCACAGGTCGTGAAGATTCTGCAAAAGAAATTTGACCTTTTAATAACATTTTAATCCCAGTTCCCGAACCTGGTGGTAAGCTAGGATGTTGTTTATAACTCAACTTAAATTCTGGAAAAATCTCTTGGATTTTTGGATTAACTCGATCGCGAATTGGTGCCCAAGTTGTACTACCTCCATGTAGCCAATTACCGTTAGGAACCCCAGAAATATAAGCAAAACATTTGTCAAGTTCAATTTGATTTTCTCTTGAAGGTATAAACTGAGTTAATTGTTCTGGGCAAGGCAATAATTGTAAATTTTCCACTTCTTGTTTTGGTAGTTTTACTCCATTAATTAACCACCAAGTTATTCCAGCAACTAGCAATAAACTTATAACCACTAATAAAAATAAATTTTTTTTATTCAGCAACGAAGGAGAAGTTTGAGGAGTAGGGATTAAATTATCAGTAAGTTCTTGCCAACTTAAAGGTTTATTTAATGCTGACTCTCGAATACATATTGTCGGTAACCACATTGCCCCTGGATAATCATGCTCAAAATATTCCAGACGTTCTCTAGCAGTATGAACGGAAGTAAATAAGGATTTATTATTAGTAAATTCTGCAAAAAAATAGTCTAAAAATTTGACTGCTACTTCATCAGGTATTGGTTCTCGCATCACAATACTACGAGGCAAACTTAACTTAGCTAATTGACTGGCTAATCCTAAACCATCACAGGAATTAAATATCGCTAATTGTAATCCTTTATCTATTAAATATCTAAGAGAATTCTTAAACTCGTCAATACTTAATTCATCAGAGTTGTTGAGAGAAATCCAGCCAATTGTACCATCTTCTTCACTACGACTATGACCAGAGAAAATAAAGATATGGAAACCTGATTCTTCTCTTAATGTATTAGCAAATTTTTCTCGACTGGGTTGTTTTAAACAGATAACTTCTGCTCCTTTTTCCTGTAGTTTTTGCACTATTTCTATATCTAGATTTGTATTAATACCCGCACTTTTTCCAACTACCAAAAGCACTCTAATATTGCCACAACTAGGATAAGGTTTTAGTTCACCTTTACCTCTAGCTCTCATAGCAATTTCTGCTTGAGGAAACCGAGATGTTAATAAACTCCATTCTTGCCAAGGTAGTCGTCGGAGTTTGGGATTTTTCACATCTAGAAATACACCAATTTCTGAGCCGGAATTTTCTAATGAACTAAACACAGAAATTAATTCTTCTCGGATAGGTCGCCACCGACGTTCATCAGAATCTAGCCATTCATTAATATAAGTTTTTATCAGTTTTCTTTGTTCTAAGCTGGAGTAATAAATAGTTCGTTTTGGACTAATCCGAGTAGCGATTTTACGAACTTCTGCCAACTGGTTATAAGCTAACTGCCAATTACTTAGGGATAATTCTAATTCTGATGGCAAAGGTGGTAAAAAACCATCAATAGAATCAAATTTACTATCGTTAGTCGTGAGAGTAACATGAAATCCAAAGTCTTCATTTTCGATGAGTTTAATTTTAATAATATTCATAATGGCATTCTATTTTATTCATTGTATTTTCGGTTTAAATTACCCCGAAAAAAAATTTAGTTTAAATTATACCATTTCTTAATGAAGCTACAATTACCTGATTTAAGGAAGTAGAAAAACCTTGGATTAAACCTAAATACTCTGAGTTATTAACCTGACAATTAACTTGAGTTGGTTTGAGCAGTTGACATATAGCAATCAGGAATCAGATGTAAGAATTGAATGTTTCTTAAAAGAATATAGTATAGCGGTTATCTTATTCATTTATATACATTTTTTCCTTCTTCTGTGTTCCCTTTTCCCAGTTAAGTGTTCCCTAAAAATATCCAATATCTCACAACTCAAATCATATTGCTATAAAACGCTAATGATTCCCATCTGCCGTAAAATTAGTAAATTAAAAAGCAACAATGCTCCTACCCGGGGAAAAGCTAGTAAAAAGTCAAAACCATAAGATTAGATATTTTGAAAAACCAGTTCTTTTCTAGTTTGCTTAACTATTTCCATATATTTTTTCTGTGATACTAATTTGATAAGTGTTTGCTACAAATAGCTATGGTACTTCTGACTCCTCAGAAGTCAGAATGAATAGGTTTGATACATTTTTTTGTGTCGTAACTTATCTTTTTCATCAAATAAAAATTTATGATAAAATATTTTCATAGTCCTTATTATTCGTAACATTCTTTTTTCATGCATGGTATGATAGCTTAATTGGACGACCATATATCTACAGATAGAGAGGGTTTCTAAATGAAGATTTACTAATTTATCAGGTAAATAGGAAAAATTTATGCAAAATTCCAGCAATTAAATTTATCAGGTAATTATACTAAATCCGGTTTATAGAGTACCCTTTTGTGCAGATAAGGAGATGGGGTATAGAGTAGATAGCGAGAGAGTTAGAGAGTATTTTTAAAAGTGCCTTTTGATAACCAGATTTAGTATTATTCAGCCGTCAGCTTTTTGCTTTCAGGTCGATTTTAACGAATTGGACTATATCCTGCTTGTTTAATTAATATTTGCACTTCATCTGTCAACAATAATTTTACATAAACTTCTCTAGCTTTTTCATCAAATGAACCATCTTTTCAAGGGGATAAAAAAATAAAATTTAGTATCTCAAGCCTCCCTATTCCAGGAAGTACTGCTAGCTGTTAACTGATAACTGAAATAACTTATCGAATAATTAATAATTAATAATTAAATAATTCAGCTTTATTAGCCTCCCCTTTCAAGGGGAAAAAAAGTGCTAGAATATTTCCTGATATTCAATTTTGTTGCGGTTTTAACCAGAGATAATTATCCATTATCCATTATTAATTAATGAAATACTTATGTTATTCTAATAGATAGTATTACTCTTTAAACTAGAAAAAAATCTATGTCTCGACCTACCTTATATATTGCCATTACTAATCATGGATTTGGTCATGTTGTCCCCATATCATCAGTTGCCAATCTGGTGCAAAAAATGTGTCCAGATGTTTTATTAATTATGGTGACAACTGCTCCCCGTTGGTTATTGGAATCTTATATTTCTGGTGATTTTATTTATCGTCCCCGTGCTTTTGATGTGGGAGTTATTCAATCAGATAGTATCACCATGGATAAAGAAACTACCCTAGAAAAATTGCACGAAATTCGACACAGAGAAAAGTCAATTATTGCTGGAGAAGTAGATTTTATTAAGCAAAATCGAGTAGATTTATTGTTAGCAGATATTCCACCAATTGCTGCGAAAATTGCTCAAGCTGCTAATATTCCTGGTTGGATGATGAATAATTTTGGTTGGGATTTTATTTATCGTCCTTGGGGTGGTGAATTTGTGGAAATTGCTGATTGGATTAGTGAATGTTTCAGTAAATGTGACCGTTTATTTCGCCTCCCACTCCACGAAACTATGAGTGCTTTTCCTAATATTTTTGATGTTGGTTTAACTGGGGGAACTCCACGTTATCAACCAGAGGAAATTAAAGCAAAATTTGATATTCATGCCGACAAAGAAAAAACTATTTTACTTACTTTTGGTGGTTTAGGTTTAGACCATATTCCTTATCAAAATCTTTCTCGTTTTCCTGAGTGGCAATTTATTACATTTGATAGTAACACTCCTGAACTTCCCAATCTCATAAATGTCAGAAAAGAATCTGAAAAAATAGATACAAATTTACCACATATTCGCCCTGTAGATTTAATGCCGATTTGTGGCAGGATTATTTCTAAACCAGGATATAGTACCTTTGCTGAAGCTTTGCGTTTAGAAGTACCTATTGTGTCATTAGTTAGAGAAGGTTTTGCCGAATCGAAATTATTATTAGACGGAATTCAAGATTATAGTTATCATCAAATCTTACCTCCAACAGAATTTTTTGATGGTGATTGGGAATTTATCAAACAACCCCTACAAGCACCCCGTAAATCTGAAAAATTAGATAAAAATGGTAGTGAAGCGATCGCTCAAGCTGTTGTAGATTATTTACAATAATTATTTTCAATTGTCCAATTATTTGATTCAAGGAAAACAATTATGATCCCTAAAATTAATATTAATAACTTCATTGAAATTGATATTAACAGTATCATTGTAACTGGAGTTGAAATCGTATTTATAATATGTCTATTTGTAGCAATTAAATTTGTTTTCGGCAGAGCATATAAACAATTAATACAAGTATCATCAGTCAAAAAAAAGAAAAAAGAGGTTGAATTTATCTACCAAAATACTCAGATATTATTAACTGTAAGTTGCTTACTACTATGTTTATTAGTGGCTGGAATTAATGGATGGCTTATTTATCAAGGAAAAAATTTAATCGAATACCAAACTTCTTTGATTAAAAATATTTCCTTTGATTACTTGCTAGTTATAGGAATTAGAGTCCTCAAAATCTTGGGCATACTAATTTTAACTAAATGGAGTATTCCATATATAAAAAGATTTATAACTTGGTTAACAGAGTGGGCAAAAAACGTCGATAACATCACTGCCAATGACGCCAGTATTGAAAAATTATTTGAATTTTTCAAAAGTCACTTTAATAATATGATCTGGCTGTTATATGTTGCTATATCAGCTCAAATTATGGTCTTCCCAGAAGTAATTGTCAAATATTTATATATAAGTTTGCAAGTTTATATAATTATTATTATGGGATTACTATTTACTAAAGCTAATACAACAGTTATTGAAACTGTGGATGCTGTTAGTAAGAAATACTCCGATCAAAGAAATATTGTGCGGATCTACAACCGCCTACGTAAATTAATTCCTCTTGCCCAACGATGTCTTGAATATACAATCTATATTACTACAGCTACTTTAGTAGTTCAAAAAATTGATTTTATTGCTAATTTAGCTCCTTATGGTCCTTTATCTTTGCAAATAATAGGGATTATATTTATGAGTCGTGTTGTGCAAGAAATTGGTCAACTTTTACTAGAAGAAGTACTACTGCGTGAGGGTGATACAGATGATTTATCTCGTCTCTGTCGAGATAAATCAA
>NZ_JAAHGT010000627.1 GCF_010672385.1 Okeania sp. SIO2F4 | reverse complement strand
TAGCAACAATTCAAATTACAAGTTCTACGGGACGAAGTTAAAAGCTTGAGCCGGGAAGAGGCCCAAGAGTATTTAGTTGAAGTATTGCGACAAAGCATGGTTAAGGAGAACCTATTCAAACACTGGATGAAAGGCAAAATTTAATCTATGCCTTTCACTAAAGACTCGAAGATAGTCAGTATTAAAAACTAACCCCACCCAATTACTAGATATGGGCGGGGTTAATGATATTAGCACTTAGGCAATGATAGAAAAGCTAGAATTAATTCAATAAGGCAATATATTTTATTTACTGATTAGTAGTATTATTTTGGTTTTAAGCCATCAAGTGCTACTGCATGATTTTATGTAGAGATTTTAAGCCCTTCTTGACTCTACGAGAAACAGTAACAGCACTAATTCCCATTCGTTCGGCTGTTTCCTTCTGAGTCAAATCACAGAGAAACACAAACTCCAAAACCTTACGAGTACCCTCTTCCAATTTAGCTAATGCTTGCTGTAAACGAATTTGGTCTTCTTGAGCTAACTGAAAACTACGATACTGACTATCGGGGACTAATTCTCCCAAACAAGTAGTTCCATCAGCTTCATCTTGAACTGGAGCATCTAAACTCAGAGGGGCACGGTTACGACAGGCAAGTTGAATTTCATGCCATTGCTCCAAAGAAATATCCAAAGCAGAAGCTACCTCTAAATCTGTAGGTTTCCGCTTCAACTTAGCTCTGAGGTCTTGTATAACTTTTGTGGCCTGCCGATCCATAGCTAACCAATTTCTGGGGATGCGTACAGAAGGACTTTTATCTCGTAGATAATGCTGAATTTCTCCTCGAATATAAGGAGTAGCAAAAGAACTAAAGGCTCTTCCCTTAGAGATATCAAATCGCTCAATTGCTCGAATTAATCCGATACAACCTACTTGGAGTAAATCATCGTAGGTTTCCGTACATCGATTTAACCAATGATAAACTTCCTTCCTTACAAGTCCAATGTTAAGTTTAACTAATTGGTTCCGGAGCTTATGAGAAGGAGACTGTTGATACTGATGCAACAGTTCTAGGTTTTCACTTTTTAGTTCTTGAGTGACGGTGGTAGACATAGCTATATTATGATTTTGAGAGCCAACCACTGATGGTAGATCGCATACAGATTATATTAATGGATATGTAAAATAAATGCTGTGAGTTGACGAATACTAGACTGTGATCTTAAACACAACTGCTTAATTAGAGTTTTGGTTAGAACTGATTTGTAGTTTTTACAACTTATGCTTTGCAGCTTTAGACTATGTGTAATTAATTTTGGATCGCTACTTAATATTATAAGTATATATAAACAATAATATTAAATAGCTGTTAATAAACAGCTACTTCAATTATTTTTGACAAAAATAGAGGACTCTTAAGCATATCTAGTATAAATCATATACTCTCCACCCTAAAAACTGGAAAACCTTTAATTCCAAGATGTTTGTTTCCCAACAAGATTAGAATATTTCACCCCCGACACAATCTTTAGATTTGTCGGGGAAGTATATCAATTAGCCTAAGAAACTGTGTCTACCCGACCGTAAAAAGTACCACGAACTTTAACTTCTACAGCTTCTTTTGCGCCTAAATCTGTATCAGAAGGCTGAACTGCCTCAAAGAGGCCAACAATTTCACCTGTTTCCCCGTCTACTTTAGTAATTTGAAGGGACATCTCACCGGCTTTGAGAAGAGTATCTGCTGACTTAACATTAGCTTTGACAAACTCTTCATCATCTGAACTAGCTGGTAAAGCTACTGCATTATCATATCCTGAAGTCACACCACGACCTTTCGGGTCTAGGAAACTAGAGCCTCGGTAGGAAGGAACATTGTATATTCCCTTAAAATCAGTAGAAGTATTGATAGCAGTAATACCAGGCTGGCTATTAGCAATAAGTCCTTTGACAGTAAATAAAAATGGAACTTCTTCTCCACCAGGCAAAAGAACAGTTATGGGTTGGAAGTCCATACCATATTGTTCGTTAAATGTCAAAGAATTATCTTCATTAAAGACAAGCTCACCTGTTACTTGATCTAAGCTAGAAGTATACCGTGTTAATTTTCTTCCTTCAACAAATTCTGCTTCTTGGCGTTTGTTAGTTGGTTCTTCCTTAACGAAATAGGTAGTTGGCTGCAAACACAAATCTGTCAAAATGTAAGAGCCATCTTGGTCAAGGGCAATGGAACCACGAGCAGTTTCTGGTAACCCAGGACAGTTGTTGGCCAAGCCAGTATTTACAATGTCTTCATAAGTAAGTGGTTTATTGCTATCAGGACTTTCTGAACAGGCAGTTAAAAAACTCAAACACACAGCTAATAGTAAAGCAATTAAAGCGCGATACCTCATTGTCAACCTCAATATTCAACATTTTATATTTAACACTGCTACTGCATTCTATAGTTTACGCAGTATCAATAATCTGATTTTAGATTTTAGATTTTATGGGAAAATTAGGGTAAATCAAAGTAGGATAAAGTTATTCTTCACATTCTCAATTTGCTTGTTTGAGAGTAGATTTATCTTTCGTATTAACCCAAAATAATATTTTACATTGCTGGTTACTTTTTCTTAAATTCAGTTATGTAAATTAAAATTTCATAAGTAAATATACTTAATTTAATAGGTTGCCATAACTGAATTTAACTGATTACTGAAAAGGGAAGTTGAAAAAATGTTTGAAAGAACTGACTGCTAGTTGGTGAGTGTTTTTTTACTTTGAAATGAGTAATACCAGGTGTGATAAATGTCTGCTACAAATACAAATACTTACGGTTGCCTTAGGTTACGAAGATCGAGTCAGGAGGATATAGTCTCTAAGTATTTCTAAGTGATGTCTCTTTGACTAAAAAGAGACATCACTTAGAAAATCTTTAAATCACTCAAAAAGGAATTACAAAATTATTTTTTCACCCTTGGTATAAAAAAAACTCTGAAGGATATGTAAGACCAAGTTTAACAGGATTTACCCAAAGCATGAGTTATAAACACTACATAGAGTTTGCTGAAAAAGTCTTTTGGTAGGGATAGGAGTACTGATTCAGGAGTCAAGAGTCAGGAGTTACAGGGAATTTAGAGGAAGTAATCGGAGATTTTATCCCTTGATTTTTCTCCAATTATTCTGCCCAAAATTCTAGTTTTTTGGTCGCTCAAGCTTAGAAATTTGCACTTTTTTTCGCTCCTATTAAGGCTAAAACCTTTATCTGTCAATGCTTTTAAATTTAATCAGCAAGCCCTACATATGACAAGTTTAGTTTTCCTGTGTCATGTAGTGTTATAGTTAAAAATAATTAAAAAAAATAACCACCAAACCTAGACTAAACTGTAGCTGAATATCTAGGGAACTTTGATAAGTCCCCAAAGAAATATTTTTCTTTGTTTAGTTAGGGTTGACTAAGGAAGAAACTAAGCAACACGGATGTATCCTGTTGTGTACTATTAGGTTGAAATTACTCTGGCTTTAGTCTGGAGATTAATCAAGTTGCTCTTAACTGGTAATATGAACACAAATACAGAAAATGAGTCAACAAGTTTACATGGTGATTTACAATCATTAGCAGATTCAGTAAAGGCTATAACTGAAAATCATCAGGACGATCCAATAGCAATATTGGCTATCCTACGAACTTTGGAAAGCTTACATCAGGAACTCAGAGAAGGTTCATTTCAAAAAATATTACCAGATAATCGTCAGTCACTCTACAATTTACTTAAGGATATTGAGACAAAGGGAGGTTGGCCTTATATTCCTAGATTAAGATTACGCTATCTGTTGGAAAACTGGTCTGATAATTCTCAAGAATTATAGAACTTCATCAGTATTATTAGAATTAGATTCAGGTAAAGGTTGACTAATATCTACAAAGTCTTCCTCTGAAATTATGGAAGCTGGAACATTTACCAATATCGCTAATAATCTGCCATTATCAATAGTGATTAATGTATCTCTGAAATTTAAGCCAGTTCCTTGTTCAAAAGTTAAATCTTCAAATGTCAAGTTACTACTTAAAGCCAAGAAATCCTCCAAAGGATTAAAATCATTAATGACATCAATATTACCTAGTTCTCCTGGTAAAACAAAAATATCCGATCCCTCACCACCAGTTAATGTGTCTTCTCCAGCTTCTCCAAATAATATATCGTTGCCTCGATCGCCCAGCAAAGAGTCATTACCATCACTACCTTGAAGGGTATCATTATCTTTTCCACCAAACAATGTATCCTCACCAATACCACCAATAACTAAGTCGTTATTTGAATCACCAAAAAGAGAATCATTCTGTTGTTCGCCAAATATTGAATCATCACCTTTTCCACCACGAAGATTATCTACATTTTCTCCACCAAAAAGTTGGTCGTTACCTCTATTACCATTAATAAAATCACTGCCAATAGTTCCAAATAGCAAATCATTGCCTGCTTCTCCGAAAATAGTATCATCACCACTACCTCCGTCTAAAGAGTCATTACCATCACCACCCAAAAGCGAATCGTTACCTATACTGCCATTACCAATATCATTTCCTAGGTCGCCAAATATTACATCATCATCAACATTTCCAAATAGACTATCATCGCCTTGACTACCTCTTAATGTATCGTTACCATCTCCTCCAGTAACTAAATCAAATCCTTGATTACCAATTACTAAGTCATCTCCAGTTTCTCCAAATAAAGAGTCGTTGCCATCTTCTCCTGCTAGAGAATCATTTCCGGGACCACCTTCAATAGTATCATCTCCAGGACCTCCTAATGCTGAGTCCCGTCCATCTTCTCCTTGCAAGAAATCGTTATCTTCACCACCAATTAAAGAATCAGATCCAATACCACCAAAAATTTCATCTTCTCCTTCTCCACCATCTTGAGTATCATCTCCTCCTTCACCAAAAATAGTGTCATTTCCACCAAAACCTTCCATAAAATCAGGTTCTGGAGAGCCAATTAAAAGATTATCATTGTTATCTCCTGAAATATTTGCCATATTTTTGATACACCTACATTACTACTGATTTTTATTGCTTAAAAAGTAAGAATTATAGAAAAACACAAAAATATTTTTGGCTGTTAGAATAGTGTTTTTCCTTATTTTTTGCACTGGATATTAGTTATAGGTATCCAGTTTACAAATAGTTATTCTTACAGGTTACTTATGACTTAAAATTTCACTATTTTGTTTCTTTTAATCAAAAGCTGGTGAGTTTTTCTGATAAGTATTGAAAGTAGTAAACTATTATACCATTTATCCCAAGTAATGCTACACTTAGAAAGTGCAAAAATAACCATCAAAATAACAAATATAGCAATCATATTTCAGTTGTAAGATTTTAGTGGTAATTAGGAGTCAGGAGGACTGAGTCAGAATATAAAATGATTTTTATTTATCTTAATTGTTCTTAAATATCTTATAAATCATTTCTGATTGCTATATTACCAAAGACTTATATTACGTCAATAAATGTAAGCATTCAGCCGTCAGCTCTGAGCTCTCAGCGTTCGGAGTTTATTTCATTTATAGGAGGAATTAGAATTGAGGTTGAGCGAGAATTAAAAGTCTAGTTCAATAATTGATAATTGATAATGGATAATTGATAATTACCTCTCCCTAAAACGGATAGGATTGAATAAAAGGAAAATTTTTTCTTGTTTCTCCTTTAAAGGAGAGGCTTTAAACCTTAATTATTCGGTAAAAGCGGACATCATCAGATAACTTTAGCTATAATGGTTCATTTTCATTGCTAATAGCTGAATGCTTACTAATAAATAGTATTTAGAAGGATAAAATTCAACTATAG
>NZ_JAAHGT010000626.1:3875-5817 GCF_010672385.1 Okeania sp. SIO2F4 | reverse complement strand
TCAATAGTTACTAAGATTAAAAGTCTGTTTTTGACAATTATTAGTCGGTATTTTATAGATTTTTCCTACTTTTCCTCTCCCCACACCTCCCACACTTCCGTACGGACGTTGCATAAGGGCGTCCCTACCCCACCCAATCATATATAGCATTCTTTTTGAGAAATGGTATTACTGCTGAACGTTTTCCTGAAGACTGGGAAGAAGATGTAGCTTGTTCTGTACCACCAAATTTAGTAATAGAAATAATTTCTCCTGAGCAAACATTTGGTCAACTCACTGCTAAAGCCAGAGATTATTTAGATGCAGGTGTCTTAAGACTGTGGGTTGTTGATAGTAAAGCTAGGAGTATTACAGTTTTTTATCCAGATGCACCGCCACAAATTTATATGGGAGATACTCTACTTATAGATTCTTTATTTGAAGGATTAGAATTAACTGCTGAACAGGTATTTAATCAAGCTGGAATTACAACTATAATTAGTTCTAGTTAATTATACGATCGAGTAATACAGCGCTAGGTGCAACTCAAAAGTTAAAATTCAAAAGTTAAAAGTAATCTCTGAGTGATATCGCATACCAAAAGCAATAGCTGATAGCTGATAGCTGACGACTGACAGCTAAATACTTATTTAGAGACAAAATGATACAGCTAAAAAATCAACTTACATTACAAGAATTTCTCGAACTTCCACCAGGAGATGCAGATATTATTTATAAATTTATTGATGGAAAAGCAATAGTAAAAATCTCACCCAAATTTTTTAATTCTAAACTAACTCGTGCTTTGCTCTATCTAATAGATGAATGGTGGGAGGGAAAAGGACAAGTTTTTCCAGAATGGGCTGTGAAATTAACTCCTCAAGGGAAAGACTGGGTACTTACACCAGAAATTTTATATGTTTCTTATGAAGGTTTATCTCCAGAATGGATAGCAGATGATTTTTATCCTGTTTTGCCTGATTTAGTAATAGAAATTATTTCCCCTGAGCAAACATTTGGTCAACTCATTGCTAAAGCCAGAGATTATTTAGATGCAGGAGTATTAAGACTGTGGGTTGTTGATAGTAAAGCTAGGAGTATTACAGTTTTTTATCCAGATGCACCGCCACAAATTTATATGGGAGATACTCTACTTGTAGATTCTTTATTTGAAGGATTAGAATTAACTGCTGAACAGGTATTTAATCAAGCTGGAATTACAACTATAATTAGTTCTAGTTAACCACATGATTGAGTAATACAGCGCTAGGTGCAACTCAAAAGTTAAAATTCAAAAGTTAAAAGTAATCTCTGAGTGATATCGCATACCAAAAGCAATAGCTGATAGCTGATAGCTGACGACTGACAGCTAAATACTTATTTAGAGACAAAATGATACAGCTAAAAAATCAACTTACATTACAAGAATTTCTCGAACTTCCACCAGGAGATGCAGATATTATTTATAAATTTATTGATGGAAAAGCAATAGTAAAAATCTCACCCAAATTTTTTAATTCTAAACTAACTCGTGCTTTGCTCTATCTAATAGATGAATGGTGGGAGGGAAAAGGACAAGTTTTTCCAGAATGGGCTGTGAAATTAACTCCTCAAGGGAAAGACTGGGTACTTACACCAGAAATTTTATATGTTTCTTATGAAGGTTTATCTCCAGAATGGATAGCAGATGATTTTTATCCTGTTTTGCCTGATTTAGTAATAGAAATTATTTCCCCTGAGCAAACATTTGGTCAACTCATTGCTAAAGCCAGAGATTATTTAGATGCAGGAGTATTAAGACTGTGGGTTGTTGATAGTAAAGCTAGGAGTATTACAGTTTTTTATCCAGATGCACCGCCACAAATTTATATGGGAGATACTCTACTTGTAGATTCTTTATTTGAAGGATTAGAATTAACTGCTGAACAGGTATTTAATCAAGCTGGAATTACAACTATAATTA
>NZ_JAAHGT010000626.1:0-3775 GCF_010672385.1 Okeania sp. SIO2F4 | reverse complement strand
GTTTTTTATCCAGATGCACCGCCACAAATTTATATGGGAGATACTCTACTTGTAGATTCTTTATTTGAAGGATTAGAATTAACTGCTGAACAGGTATTTAATCAAGCTGGAATTACAACTATAATTACTCCCAGTTAATTATACGATCGAGTAATATAATGTCAAAAAAATTCTGCCATAAGCGCCTTTTTTTCCCTTCTGCCTTCTGCCTTCCCACTACATTTCAGTAAAATGTTTATACAATAAATGATGAATAAATTGATAGCGATCGCCTATTCTTTTTAACAATAATCGACTAGCAGAATAATTCAGAAAACGACGATAATTCCAGGGAATATGACCATTACTAAATAAAACAATTCGCAGCACTAAATTTTTCAGTCCGGGCAAACCAATTAACCCACCAATTAACCCACCAATAGCACCAATAATTAACCCTGCCTTTAATTCCCAACGTAATGTCAAAATAAATCCAAAAGTAAACCCCCAAAATAATACACTAATCAAATTAACAATTAATTGATATGTCTGTAACTCGCCATGAGAATCTAACCAAGTTGACTGTAGTTTTTCTATTCTAAATTCCTGAATATTTTCTGCTGCCATTCGTTGTGCTAACCATGCCAACCACCGTCTTGTTTGTTCTGGTAGTGGTTCTTGACCCCTAGAATACCATTTATAGTTAGTTTCTCCCCCTAATTGAGAACGAATATAAGCATTTAATAAGTATTTTTCTTTTCCCTGTTTAGAAGTAATTCTTCTCCAAGCAGCAATTAAAATTTCCTCATAAGCTAAAGTCATCATGCTTAACATTAATGGTGTTTTAGCTAAGTTTAATAACTCTGGTTCCTCCTGAATATAATTCCAAAGTTCTCGACTTCTAGCCACCAATAAATAATCTTGAATCTGGCTGTTTTTTAAAGCTTGTAACAAAACAGCAGCATTCACTCTCAACTTATTCTGACAATTTTTATAAGCTGCAAAACTACTACAAATAACTAAGTGTTTTGGTTGAAAATCTACTGAAAATTTATTAATACCTTCTAAGCAATCCTCAGATAATTCTGGGGATACTCGATCGAAGCCATCTATTAAAGGTAATAATTGCTGATTTTCTAACCAGTTCCTAGTAACTTTCTTGGGAATATTGTATTTAAACCTAAGTTGATCGACTAACCAATCCGAAATTCCCTGATTGTTATTTTTCCATGTCGAAAGGTCTAATAATACTGGAATTGGTAAGTTTTGCTCTTTTTCCGTCCTAATCACAAGCCTTCTAGCTAATTCCAGTAAAGTTGTAGTTTTGCCACCTCCAGGATTTCCTAATAAGAGTAATTTTCCTTTCATGCGGTCAAAAACTTGCATAATATTCACTTGAGCAGGGAGTTGAACAATAGGGCGCTTTCCTACTTTTATTTCTATATCCCAAGAACGTTTTAATTGTTGGGGTGGTTGCTGACGGACAAGATTAACTATCACTGGATGGTGTAGAGACTGCAATCGCAGTTGTAAAACTTCTCTCTTAACTGTATTTAATAGTTTATCGCGATTTCTTTGCACCTTTATATAACTCTATTTTTACATGGTTTAGTTAGCTATTATATGGTTAAAATATTCACGGTATATATTTGCTTTAATAGTTAACAGTTATGCTGATGATTAAAATTAAAATTGACTAAAAAAGTGAACATATAATCAAGTTGATCGGGAGGTAAAAATTATGTCATTGAATATGGGACAACTAATCATTACAGGAATAGCTGGACTTGCGAGTGCCACTTCTATAGCTTATTTCACAATTCAGTCTGATTCGTCACAATTTGCTAATAATTATTTCCAGACACAAACGTTGGATAGCAACCTAGTTTCCGATCGACAAAAGTCCTCATCTTCAACTCTTAACTCCTCAGATTTAGTTAGTCAAAAATCTAGTCCAGTTATAATTACACCACCAACATCGGGGTGTAAAATTAATATGGCCATAGTAGACGATCCTGAAGCACCTTTGAATGTTCGTAGCACTCCAGAAGTTAAAGAAGGTAATATAGTTGGTCAACTTAACAATAATACCTTTGTTTCTGTGGCAGATGAAAAATCTGGTTGGCTACAAATTACTAATCCTGTTACAGGTTGGGTTGCCAAGAACCGAACTCGTAGCACCTGTCCAAGAGTAGATAAGACTATTACTTTTTCCCCAGAGAGCGACACAGCTATTGTTAGAGGTGAGATTATTGGTACTGGCAGTCATAACTACCGGGTCAGGATGATTCAGGGTCAGACTCTGACTATCAAAAATTTTGGGGATGTTTTTCCGGCAATTATTAGTCCTGATGGCCAACTTATGGCAAGAGAACCCAATGTTGAAGGTAATGAAAGTGAGTGGACAGGTATTATTTCTCTGAGTGGGGTATACACTTTACAATTAGATTCTAATCTGCGTGGATATGAGTATGAATTTTTAGTGTTAATAGAAGGGAATGAGAATTTTTAGTTTAAATCTCCATTAACGAAGTTAGAAAAAGATTGTCTTTAAACTTAAGTTGCTCGACGAGGTTGCATAGAGTGCGGGATGAGTTGATGTGGGGGGTGTGGGGAGTGTTGGGAGTGTTGGGAGTGTGGGAAGTTTAGGAGACGTTGCATATTTACGTTGTGGAATTATAGTTTTAGATAGAGAAATAGGAAGTAAAAGATGGAATTTACCTTTTCTACAAAGATTCATCCCTTGGTTCAGCAACGCCTAACTAACTAAGTTGCTCGACTAACAAATCCGAAATTTCCTGATTGTGATTTTGCCATGTCGAAAGGTCTAATAAGATTGGAATTGTTCAGCAATTAACAATTAATAATTACCTCTCTTCTTGCTAATTCCAGCACAGTTGTAGTTTTACCACCTCCAGGATTTTCTAATATGAATAGTTTTCCTTTAAAGTCTTTATCTTCAACTCTCAATTCCTCAGATTTAGTTAGTCAAAAATCTAGTCTAGTTGTAGTTACACCACCAACATCAGGATGCAAAATAGTTATGGCTATAGTAGATGATCCTGAAGCACCTCTGAATGTTCGCAGCACTCCAGAAGTTCAAGAAGGTAATATAGTTGGTCAACTTAACAATAATACCTTTGTTTCTGTGGCAGATGAAAAATCTGGTTGGCTACAAATTACTAATCCTGTTACAGGTTGGGTTGCCAAGAATAGAACTCGTAGTAGTTGTGCAAAAGTAGATAAGACTATTACTTTTTCCTCAGAAAGCGACACAGCTATTGTTAAAGGGGAGATTATTGGTGCTGGTAGTCATAACTACCGGGTCAGGATGATTCAGGGTCAGACTCTGACTATCAGAAATTTTGGGGATGTTTTTCCGGCAATTATTAGTCCTGATAGCCAACTTATGGCAAGAGAACCCAATGTTGAAGGTAGTGAAAGTGAGTGGAGAGGTGTTATTTCTCTGAGTGGGGTATACACTTTGCAATTAGATTCTAATCTGCGTGGATATGAGTATCAATTTTTAGTGTTAATAGAAGGGAATGAGAATTTTTAGTTTAAACTTCCCAAAAATTTTTAATTTTCCTTCCTTTTTCTGGTTGTAATAATTAGGGTTTGCTGATTAAATCTCAAAGCATTTACAGATCAAGGTAAATGCCTTCTTTTGGTCGAAAAAAGTGCGCTTGTTTGAGCTCTTCATGGTCGAAAAGTTAGGACTTTGGGCAGACAAACAGAGAAAAATCAAGGTACAATTATTCCTCCTACTTTATCTTTCTCCCTACCCTCCCCACAA
>NZ_JAAHGT010000625.1 GCF_010672385.1 Okeania sp. SIO2F4 | reverse complement strand
GCTATATATAGTGTCTTTGCGTAAGTCCTGTATCCATTATTCATTTATACAGCAGATTCCGGACTAATGTGGTACAAATGATGGAGTAAATATTTTTTGCTTGTTTCCTATACTACTCATCATATTCCCTATTCCCTACTCCCTACTCCCTACTCCTTGCTCCCTACTCCCTACTGCCTAAAACCGTCAAGATATGTACCTGATAACTTCGGAAACTGCTGTAAGATTGATTATAACGCCTCATATAATGTCCGTTTGCTTCTGAGTAAGATAATTTCTGGGCAAACGGCCGTTTGCCCCTACAATCTTGACTATTATGTTTCAATATTGAATTACAATAATCCTGGAGGATTTAATATAAAACCATCATTGAGCGATCGAGTTAAAATATTTAAGTTAATCATCAATTATAAATAATATGTGGAAACCAGAATTATTAGCTCCTGCTAAAAATCTTGAACGTCTAAAAGTTGCTGTTACCTACGGTACTGATGCTGTTTATGTGGGAGGGCAAAAATACGGTCTGCGGGCGCGAGCAGATAATTTTTCTGACTATGACTTGGAATATGGGGTAAATTTTGCTCACGAAAATCATGCTAAAGTCTATATCACCCTAAACGCTTTTCTCCATGATGATGATTTTGAGGGATTGGGAGAATATTGTCAGTTTCTGGAATATATTGGCGTTGATGGGGTTATTGTTTCTGACTTGGGGGTTTTGCGAGTGGTGAAAAATAGTTCTAATCTTGATATTCATCTCTCGACTCAAGCATCTTGTCTCAATTCTTATGCTGGTGAAATGTGGAAACAGTTTGGCGTGAAGCGTCTGATAGTGGGGCGAGAAGTTAGTGTTGCAGAGGGTGGGGGAATTAAATCGCAAACTGGCATTGATGTGGAAATGTTTGTGCATGGTGCTATGTGTATGGCTTTTTCTGGTAATTGTACAATCTCCAATTTTACTGCTGGTAGAGATTCTAATCGTGGTGGTTGTATTCAGTCTTGTCGTTTTCCCTATCAGTTGGCAGAAAAAACAGACGATCGCCCGGTTACTTTTATGTCTTCTAAAGATTTATGGGGTATTCATCAAATAGGAGCGTTTTTTGAGCATCAAATTTGTTCTTTGAAAATAGAGGGGCGGATGAAATCATCGTTTTATGTGGCGGTGACTTGTAGAGCTTATCGACAGGCGATCGATGCTTATGCAGCAGGGAGCTTAACTCCAGAAATGTTGAATCAAATTGTCGCAGAATTAGAGTCTATTCCTCACCGCGACTATGATTCTGCTTCTTTGGAAACTCCTGCGGGTAGTGATTCTGTGTATAAGCAGTTGGAAAGTAGTAGGGGTACTCACGAATATCTGGGAATTGTGATGGAGACAACATCAGAAAATATTGTTTTACAACTGGTTGAGTCTGTAGCAGTAGGAGATGAAATTGAGATTATTCCCGTGCATGGGGAAATAGTGAGGTGGAAAGTGAGTCAGCTTGTTTCTGTGATGGGCGATCGCCTGGAGAAAATGCGAGCGGGGAATGTGGTTTTTATTCCTAAAAATGTAGCGCCTGACATTTTAAATAATGTAGAGAAATTGAATGTAGTTAGGGTTGCATGAGTTTTATAAGAAACCGGGTTTGTGGGGGGAAAATATTAGTAGACTCGCATTTAATACAAACCCGGTTTCTGTATTTTTTATCTAACATTAAAAAGCTGATAGCTGACCGCTAATAGCTGAATGCTTACATCAAAATAAACAACTATGTTTAGAACCCAATAATGATATGGTAATATCAAGAAAAAGATAACTTGAAATGGTTATGATTTACTGTTGTAAGTACAACCACTTCAATGCAGTTATAGGAATCCATAAAATATCTGTAGAGCTTACTTACACTAGCTCTATTTAGCCTGACTCCAACCCTTAATAGTCTCTAAAGTAATGTTAACATACGGATTGTCTAAAAACTCCTTAATAGAAGCTTCACCAGCAGCTTGTAAAGCAGAAACCAGTCTACGTTTAAAGCTGGGAGAAGTTTCATCGCTAAGATAAGCAATTTTTTCATCTTGGGTAGCAGTTGGGTAATTAACTTCTAGCTGCTTCAGAAGTTGTTGAATTTCCTGGAGAGCTTTTGCTAGAGTTTTTTCCTGGCTAGTTATCTTCACATATTGCTTTGCTTCTTGAGTTGCGTTATCCGAAAGCGTGTTTGCCAAGTTGCCGACTGTTGCTTCTCGCAAATCATTATTGAAATTGTTATTGCTTGATTGACGATCAGAAGTGGCTTGAGTATTTGCCTTTATATTTCCTGCAACATCTCCTTGTACTATGTTGCCATTAAAGTCACTATTGTTTAACTTTAGATTTTTACTTGTCATGTTTTTTAGTATTTACCTCAATTAGTTATAAATTTTGTACTGCAATTTTTCATGCTATTACACTTCTTAAAGATTAGTTTGCGGAAGAAGTTTATTACAGCAGTTTCGGAATTAATGAGGTAGAAAGTTTTATCACTTTAGTAAATAGTGAAAAGATATTAGTTTTCTACCTCTTTCTCACCATACTCAAAAGTTCTGTAATTAATTTTTCAGGGAACTTGCAGTTTTAGTGTGAACGCTTCCTCCCACATCTCCTTGAACGAAATTCCCACTGACAGAACTATTGTTAATATCTATGCGGTAAGTTGCATCTTTTTCACTTTCAATGAATTCATATATTTCTGAAATTATACTTCGCATCCCTATTTGGTCAGTGGAAGAAAACAATATTCGATCGCCAGAATTAATGGTTAACAGTAGACCGTATTGTTGTGCCCTAAAAATATTTCCAAATGCGCCTAAAATAGCAAGTATTGTGAATATCCCTCCCACGTTATTGTTAATTTTAGTAGAAAGGATAATTAAGCCTACAATCATGAAGATTATAAGTAATATCCAAGGAATACCTGGTGTTTTAATTTTTCCCTCGCTGAAACCTGCAATATTGTGAGTTTGATAGACACTTTTTCCAAAACGAACTGTTCTTTTTGTGACTAAAATTATGCTTTTACCTTTTTCTACGGAGGTATTTTTGTCATTACCCAAAAAATTTGTCATACATTTTTCCTCAGTCATAAAGTATAAGAATCGAACTATTTTGAGAGGATATCTTGAGGATTTATCCTAGGTATTAATAATTCATGGCTTTAGTCCAGAGATAGCTGTTTTGCAGTCTTAGTAGCTTCTGAGTTATATTGGTTACAGGACATTTTTTGTTCCTTTGATTTTATAGTCTGAACCAGTAATGGCTTCAGATTGACAGAAATAGCGTTAGCTGGCTATGGGAATAGATTGGTTTAACGCTCTTTTTATCAAGATAACTTACTCAAGCCAAGAGATGCTAGGGAGATAAATCTTGACTTTAATAAGAGATAAATCTTATTGCCTGATTATTCTATATTTAAGGTGATAATTAGAACTCAATAGCTAATTGTTTAAGATTTTTTATAGGTTTAAATCTATTAACGAATTCACTAATTAATCTATGAATCGTCAATTTCTAGAGGAACAAGCCCAAAAACATAACCTTACTGATGAACAAAAAAACGTTTTTATGGAAACTGTAATCTGTTATAGTCCGCAAGAAAATGTAGAACAATCTCATCAGCGAGTTGCCAAGAAACTTTCAAAATCTTCAAAGAGAATTCGCGACATTTTAACCGGAATTTACTCAGCTTTTGAACTCGATAATATTAAACGTGGAAAATTAGACAAATTAATAAATTTGTTAGGTGAAGAGTACAAAAAAAATTACAGGGAAGAACCTGGTTATAGCTCAAGAAGCTTTGAGGAAATTCTACAAAAATGGAAAGGAGGTAAAAAGATAATTTACAGCGCACCAGCAGCTACATTTTTTGCAGGTGAACACGCCGTAGTTTTTGGTCATCCAGCTATTTATTATCCACTACCAATGAGGCTTTTTGTTCACATAGAACCCGATAAATATAGAAGTGAAATATATTGGAATGAATATAAAGCCCCAGACCCAAATAATATTAATAATATTGATTCAGTAGTTAATATAAAAGATTATGGTCATTGCGGTGTTCCTGACCAAACAGAAGCACTTAATAAATTATTTAAATCAATTATACGTCCTTTTTTACAGGAAAAAACAGGGTTTAAAATAAGTGTACTTAGTAGTTTTCCAATAGCTGTTGGCTTAAATTCTAGTGGAGCATTTTCGGTTTGTCTTGCTAAAGGGTTAGTTGATAACTTTTTAGACATTGCAAAATTCAAGAATTATTTTGATATTAAGGAAGCAAACACAGACAGGATAGTTTTAATATTAGCGTGGGCTATAGGAAATTGTTTTCATAACTTTAGTTCAAGTGGTGTGGGAATTCATGGTTCCTTTTATGGAAGACAAGGAAAACATCCGATATTTTATTGTTGTTCTAAGCGTTCAAATTTAGTTCACCGAATAGCATCAGGATACAAACCAGTAAACTTAGGAGAGGGAGAAAAAGGAATAAAAAACATATTGTCAATGAAAACTTTGACTTTCGATCCAGCAATACCTATTACTTACTCAACAGAAAATATCAACAACCCTAATATTCCAATTAATTTATCACCGTATCCTAGCCCACCAAACTATAATATAACTGTTTTATATTCAGGTATTCATAGTAAAACAGAATCAGTTTTAGCTGATTTTAATGGTATTCGTCGTTTTGTTCCAGGTTCTATAGAAAGAGTCAATTATGTCTATGAACAATTTAAGGCAGCATTTCCAGATTATGGTATTCAGAAATCTATAGATATTCATTCTGAAATACTAAAGAATATTTATTTAAACCCTTATCTAGAAGATAAGGATAAACAACTTAAGTGTGCTTATAAAGAACTAATGACGGAAGCATTAGGAAATCTTAGTATAGGAATGTTGAATTCATTATTATCAGACTGGAAGTTAATTCCAGAATTAATGAATACTTGTCAATGTTTGCTTTTCAACGGAGGAATTTCTGCTTCAGAAATAGATGCTTTTGTTATTCAGTTACAAGCTCAAGCTATGCAACATCAACTTAACAATAAAGAAACTGTGATGAAAATAGGAGCAAAGTTAACGGGAGCTGGTAAAGGAGGAGATATTATAGTCTTAAGTTTATATGAACCTGATGTACATAAAGACTTGATTGAAAGAGTAACTAAGCACAATTATACTACTCATTTTTCCTGTTTCGTATCTCCCGATATGAAGAATATTCGAGTAGAAGGAGTTAAAGCTGAATCGCCATAAAACAATAATTTAATAAGTTACACAAGATAATATAGATATAGTTGAATTAACTAAAGCATTTACTGTATCTTGACTAAGAATTGGTTGAGAGTATATAAAGTTCAAAATCATTTTGTTTTCAAAGGTTGAAACAGCAACAGAAAAAACACTTCCTAGAACATTTAGAGATAAAGCATAACTAATTAATAATAAAGAAACTGTGATGAAAATAGGAGCAAAGTTAACGGGAGCTGGTAAAGGAGGAGATATTATAGTCTTAAGTTTATATGAACCTGATGTACATAAAGACTTGATTGAAAGAGTAACTAACCACAATTATACTACTCATTTTTCCTGTTTCGTATCTGCCGATATGAAGAATATTCGAGTAGAAGGAGTTAAAGCTGAATCGCCATAAAACAATAATTTAATAAATTACACGAGATAATATAGATGTAGTTGAATTAACTAAAGCATTTACTGTATCTTGACTAAGAATTGGTTGAGAGTATATAAAGTTCAAAATCATTTTGTTTTCAAAGGTTGAAACAGCAACAGAAAAAACACTTCCTAGAACATTTAG
>NZ_JAAHGT010000624.1 GCF_010672385.1 Okeania sp. SIO2F4 | reverse complement strand
ATCTACTGTTTATTTGTCAATGTTTACATTGTAGCATATTATATGTGAAACCACAACATTGATTGGTTTTCCAATTGCGTCGCTCCCCTGCGGGAGAGCGCGGGTCAAGGACCAACGTTGAGATAAATTACATGAAATAAACAAGAAACAATGCCGAATCTTGAGTGAGTTTTTCCATTTTGTGGCTTTGGCTATAAGTTCTTCATAGTTACTAATATTGAAGTCTTAATTATTGACGATTATACTGTACTCCTATCTAATTTTTTCTCGTAGTTTACTTGCCTCTTGTGGATTTTTTTGAGCTAGATAAGTATTAACTTCTTTTAAATCTAATCGTGCTGAAAATGAGCAATGTTTCTTACAGTAAATTTACACTAGAAAATGCCAAGACAAATTTTGAATTAACCCTAGAAGAAAATCAAGATTTATTTTCCAAAGTTGAACCAGTTAAACCTTCTGAAATTCTCACAACTATTTTACGAGAATATATTCCATTAGCAACTGCTATTAATACAGAAAAAGCTCGTTCTGAATTATTAATTTCTCAAATTTTAGCCGATGTTAGACGACAATTAAATTATCGAATTAGCCTCTTTTCCGGAACAGAATTTAATGTAGAAGCAGATTTAGGATTACAAGGATATTGTGATTTTTTGCTCAGTTTTTCTTCTGAACAATATTTCATTACAGCTCCAGTTCTTACCATTGTTGAAGCTAAAAACGAAAATATTATTCGAGGCTTAGGACAATGTGTTGCTAGTATGGTCGGAGCGCAATTATTTAATCAGCGAGCTGATAATCCAGTTAAAGTTATTTATGGTGCAGTTACAACCGGAACAAATTGGAAATTTTTAACACTTGAAGAAAAAATTATCCGTATTGATGTAGGGGAATATTATGTCAAAGAAATTGATAAAATTTTAGGAATTATTTTGCAACCATTTGGAGAATATCGAGAAAATTCTTGAATGCTTAATCCCTAGATTGTCTGAGAATCCATCCCTAAATCTATAAAATAACCTAAATCCTTAAATAAATATAAAGTATTTTAGTAATGAAAGCCCGGTGTAATTAAGATATTTAATCAAAAATTTTTAATTCTTATCACATTTACGTTTAACCACAGTAAAGGAAGGGCTAGAAATGAAAATTATACAAAGTCGCATAGCAAAAGTTTTACTTGCAAGTATTATCGCTCTCTTAACAATTTTTACATCTGTTGTGAATTCCCAAGGTACCTCTGGTATTCTATTTGCTCAGAAACCTAATGGCGAATTATCATACTATAGCTATAGTGGCTCGCCAAACCTGAATAACTTTAACAACAATGGTAATGAAAGGGTAATATCTAGCGGTTGGAATATTTACAGCAAGATTTTTTCAGGAGGTTCTGGTATTATATTTGCTCAGAAACCCAATGGAGAATTATCATACTATAGCTATAGTGGCTCGCCAAACCTGAATAACTTTAACAACAATGGTAATGAAAGGGTAATATCTAGCGGTTGGAATATTTACAGCAAGATTTTTTCAGGAGGTTCTGGTATTATATTTGCTCAGAAACCCAATGGAGAATTATCATACTATAGCTATAGTGGCTCGCCAAACCTGAATAACTTTAACAACAATGGTAATGAAAGGGTAATATCTAGCGGTTGGAATATTTACAGCAAGATTTTCTAAGGAAGAATATCCCTTTTTTCTGGAAATAGGAAATAACTCGCTAATACGCTCCCTAGTAGTGGACTTTTTCATCTAAAGTAGAGAATATTTAGTAAGGTGCGTTTTCGACTAAGAGCTAACATGAAACACTGCGTGACATGAAAATGAAATGTAACGCACCACCTCTTGTCCAATATTTCTATTCCAAATATTTTGGTTAGTGCGTTACGCTTTGGTTAGGAAATTTTACTATCCATCTCCTCTGTCTGGGTGCTTCATAAAATGAATTAACTATTGCTCTATACGCATGGGGAAGGAAAATTTTACTATCCATCTCCTCTGCTGGGGTGCTTCATAAAATGAATTTATTATTGCTCTATACGCATGGGGAAGAGAAATTTTCACTATCCATCTCCTCTGCTGGGGTGCTTCATAAAATGAATTTATTATTGCTCTATACGCATGGGGAAGGAAAATTTCACTACCCATCACCTCTGCTGGGGTGCTTCATAAAATGAATTTATTATTGCTCTATACGCATGGGGAAAGAAAATTTCACTACCCACCACCTCTGCCGGGGTGCTTCATAAAATGAATTTCCATTGTGGCAAGAGAAAGTTGTACCTTAAAAATTTGCCATTGCATAATTTTAGATAAAACAGTTCACTACTAGACTCTTAGGTTTGGAGACCAAACCCCTACTCCCTACTCCCTACTCCCTACTCCCTACTCCCTTCCCCAAAATACAATTAGCATCCAAAACAAATAAACTATCATTCTGAAAAACAGTACAAATAGGTATAGTCGTTGCCAAAGCAGGAATATATCCCAACTGCAAAAAAGTAACCGCATCCTGTGCAGATTCATATTGCATTAACCAACTATTATCCTCAACATATTCCGGCGTAAAACCACCACGATGTAACATCCAAAAATCTATCCCATACCTTTGAATAAAACTTTTCACATCCATTAAATCTGAACTATATTGAGCAACAATTAAATCTATAACACGTTGGCGAAACTGACTATAATAACCAACCTGATAAGGAATAGCATATTCCCTACCCAACAAAATAGAACGTTGAGCAAACGTAGGCAATAAATTTGCCTCCTCCTCCAAAGAAGCAATCAGAATATCTTCAGGTTGTTCTTGAAAAAATTCATATAAATCTGTAGCTCTTCCCACCTTATATTTAACCAGAGGAAAACCTTTAACAAAAGCAGGATATAAAACCAGAGATGCCAGAATTAAACCTATTAAAGTTAAACAAATAAAATTCTTATATTTAACAGGATATTTTTGTCTATTTTCTGCCCAATCAAACAAAGCATCAATAATTAAAGTTAGAGCGATCGCCGTTGCCAAAGCAATAATTATGCGGAAACTTAACCCTGTATATCTGCTCGGAAGATGTAGTCGAAAAAGTAAAGCATGAGCAATAAAAAACATTCCCAAAGAAGACAGTAATAAATGCACCAATAACCAAATACGACTCGTAATATTTTTAATTAAAGGAAAAGCAGAACCAAAAGACAATAAAAACGGCAATACTAATCCCGCACATTGAGTAGCAGGAGTAAATAAAGACTTAGGAAACATCCCACTACGTTTACCAGTTAACCAAAAATCTTTAGGATGAACGTGAAAAAATGTACTCCTCCCATTTGGATAAAACTCTCTTAACTTCATCGCTGCTTCTCGACTAATAACAGGTCCGAATTCAGAAGAAGTTAAAGCATAAGGTAATAAAACAAAAAATGCCGTACTTAAACCAACCCCACAAAGTAGAAAATCTGGTTTTTCTGATGATAATTCAAACCTGCCATCTCTCCAGCAAATTAATCTTAAAATTAGCATTCCAGAAGCAATAAAAACATACTGCGGATAAAATAATCCCACCAGAGCGATCGCTATCCCCATTCTGACTAAAGAACCACGGATTAAATAATATAAAAAAGCCAGAAAAAATGGATAAACAAATGCTCTAGGAGTAGCCGAAGCCACATCATCTTTCATCCAAATAGCCTGATTCATTACCAAAGCTGCAATAAATCCTGCCATAGGAACTGGTAAAATTTCTAAACAGATTCTAAAAATATAGTAGGTGCAGATTAAACCTAAAATAAAAGGAATAATTTTTGCCAAAATAAATGGATTAATTCCTATAAATGTCGCACTTTTATAAAGCCAAGTATATCCTGCGGGAGCGACTGATTGAAAATAGTCAGCAATTAAATCGTTAGGGAATAAATCAGGATTAAAAAAACGTTGCATCCAAAAAATATGTTGTCTGGCATCATCTTGAACACTCAGACCACTAGCAAAAGCTTTTTTAAGTGCTAAAAAACCATAAAGCACAGCAAAAGTCATGCTAAGACTAAACCAAAATATCACCCCTCGATCAGATTTTTTCTTGACAGGATAAGTCAAAAATTTATGTAAATTTGAAATTAACATTTACTATGAAAAATTTATCGTTCGGGCTAATTTTAACAGATATTTAAAATATTTTTTTCTGCTATTGCCATAGAAATTATTTTCTCCAACCTTTCCGAATAATACCATGCATGAAAAAAGAATGTTACGAATAATAAGCAGTCTTAAAAGACTCGATCTTTCATATCTATTTGACGAAAAAGATAAATTACGAGATCAAAAATGAGATCAAACTTATTCATTCTAATTCCTGTCTCTTGACTTCCCCTGCTGGGAGGGGTTAGGGGTCGGTTTACTTCTAAGAAATAGCCTAACTATTTGTAGCAAACATTTATCAATTTAATATAACTACCATTAGTAATCTCATGGTTAGTCGGTATATAGTATTTTCATTTTAAATGTCAACCAGGATTAATGAAAAAAAGGAAACAGCAATTACTGAGAATAGGGAAAAATACGAAATAATTTGATAACTTTTAGGAGATTAGGAGGAATAAGGAATTCCGTTCAGAACTTAAATTAAATTGCTATAAACATAAAAATATTATGTTGCTTATCAACTTTTATGCAAAGTTTTCCAGTCTTAATGTAGCTTTTAAGCATATACTTAATTTGTTACAAAAATTTAGAATTAACAGATTAAGTTTAGGTTATAGTTCAATATATGTAGTAGTCAAGCACTTTAGCTATAAATATAAAGCTATAAATATTGATTTGTATCAATAATCTCTAAATATAGCAATCTTATTTTAGTTGTCAGATATTGTAGACTTTGAGAGAACAGGGAATATTCAAATTCTCGCATCTGATTGCTATATTTTTTTACTAAATATCAAGTAAATAACTGATTATAACTTATAAATAAATATAGTAGTAAGGTGTGATGTTTAATTTTTTTTCAGATGAGGCAGCAGGCAACTGGCAATATGAAATAGGAAAGGAATTGAAGCAAATTTTACTAATTTGAGAAAACCTATAGCAATCAGGAATGATTTATGAGATATTTAAGAACAGTTAAGAGTAATCAAAATCCTTTTATATTCTGACTCCTGACTCCTAATTACCACTAAAATCTCACAACTAAAATATGATTGCCATAGTTGAAATATATTTTACCTGAATCCCAAATAAATTCTCATAAGACCTTTTGCAAAAGTTTTAATTAAATAAATTCAAGATCTAAAATTAACAATTTCATCTCCCTATTCCCTCCATACCTATTCCCTATTCCCTGACAACTGCCACGAAGTCTATAGATTAAAGCAACTGAAAAAAAATCTAATTTCATCCCAATCATGCATAGTTATATCTAATACCTTTTATGGAACCACCAATTGAACGAATACGACTTTCTCAAGTAGCCAAAGAACAGTTAACAAAACTTAAACGTAATACTAAAATTGACCAGTGGAATATCCTTTGTCGTTGGGCATTCTGTTGCTCTTTGGCAGAATCAAGTATTCCCTCTCCAGTGCCAATTCCTGCTGATAGCAATTTAGAATTAACATGGAGAATTTTTGGCGGGAAATTTTCTGACATATTGTTGTTAGCTCTTAAGCAACGTTGCTATAATGAAGGAATAGGTATAGAGCAAGAAACTTTGGCCACTCAATTTAGGCTACATTTGCATCGAGGTATTGGATATTTAGCTGGTAACCAAAATATAAAAAAGATAGAAGACTTAATCGTAACTGTTATTTCCCCATAATCAAATCTCTATTCACTAATTAATA
>NZ_JAAHGT010000623.1 GCF_010672385.1 Okeania sp. SIO2F4 | reverse complement strand
TTTGATGTTTTTATTCATAAGTATTTTTCCTAATACTCTTTATAAAATAATGGAATTATGTTTAAATTACCTTAAATATTGATTTAATGGTGAAAAGAAATGATTATCTATTAAAATAATTTGGTTAGGAATAACTAAAGCTCTTTCATTTATGAATGTTAAATGACTGCACCTGATGATTAGTTAGTCCTAATCCTGTGTCTTGGATGCCTTCGTCTACGGTAATATCACTGCTATTGACTGTTGGTGGTTGGTTAGAAGTAATATTAACAGTAATAGAACCAGTCCCTTCTAATGCTCCTCCTATACCTTGGTCATCATCTGCTGTATTACCATCATTAATAGTATAATTAATGGTTACTGCTCCAGCGGTACTACTAGTATTGCTATAAGCTATCTGTTGTAATGCTTGATCGACTAAATCACCTGTAGCATTACCATTAAATGATAGTATTAATGTTCCACCACTATTAGTCGTAACTGTACCAATAACTGTACCACCTACTGTTAGGTCAGTATTTTGTGTCAAAGCTCCTGATGTACTACTAAATACATCTTCAATACTTGCTTCACCATTTCTGGCTAAGGTGAGGGTAGCACCGTTGTAATTATCTCTCTCATCTAATTCTGGGTCCGTAATTGTGGCATCACTATCTAGAACAACTGCGTCACCACCTACAGCATAAGTGGGAGTATTATCTAGGTTGACAAAAGCAGGAGCATCATTAGCAGGAATAACATCAATTGTTACGGTAGATGTATTTCCTCCTGCATTTCTAGAGTCAAATATCTGAATATCTATTTCCCTTGGAGTTGTGTCTGGAGTATTATCGGTGTTATTAAATGTAACAGCTCGAAGAGCAGTTTCAAAATTTCCTGTTGTTGTAGTAAGACCTGTTTGCTGTTCAACACCCTCCTGGAATCCAATGTCCTGCAAACTAATAGAATCACCAGATTCAGATACAACAGCAATTATATTGTTAGGTAGGGCATTTACATCCACCTGTAATACATCTGTATCTTGAGGATTATTCAGGGTAATAGTAGCCCTACTTAGAAAACCTACAACATCATCATTGTCACCATCTCTTACACCAAGAAAATCTGAGATTGAGACCTCATCTGTAACTATATTTACAGGTGTTGTATCTTCAGTAAAAGTAGTTTCGTAGTCAAAAAGATCATTAACATCAGGAATCTCTGTAATACCAGGGTCAGGATCGGGAACGATTAACCAAACATTTGTTGGATCTGGTTGATCCGGATCTGACATTCCATCGTTACGCCTTGTTTCCACTGCCTGGATAAATGCTTTCGCTGTTGGACTATCAGTAGTGTAATCACTTATCTGGTACAACTGTTCTCCATTGTTTTGGCTAACGAACAGATTATTCTCGGCATCAGTCCAAGCAGCACCATATGCTTCGCCATTTCCCCAGTTACCGAACTGTAGAGAGTCAATATCTGGCATCACTTCAGATGCTTGACTTGCACTAATAGTACCCGCAAATGGATCTATAGTATAGATCCTGCCATCAGGGTCTACTCCATAGAATTTTCGTCCATCATCGTTATCGTTATCGTTGTAGATTATATCTAAAACTCTTGCTAAGCTAAGATCGCTAGGAGTAGGAGTAAGATCAAAAGGAGTCTGAGTACCAGTTTCAAGATTGATTCTGGTTAGTTGTGTATTACCTGTCCTTACCCATAAATTATTCTCATCGTCTACATCCGCTGAGTTTAATTGAACATTTCCATTTACAGTAATAGCTACATCATTAATCAATACCTTCTCGACTGTTCCATCAGAATGAATACGAATGACATCTCCTGATGTCCCTAGCACTCCATTTACACCTTCAATTGCATAAATAAAATTGTCTTGTCTATTAAATCCTGCTGCATTATATCCAGGCTGGTGAGTCTCCCCTATAGCAATATAGTTAAGTTCCGTGGGGTTGAATACATTGAGCCGACCAGAAAGAACTTGGAAAAAATAAGGCTGATTTTCAAAAGGATCGAGAATATGCTCCCATTGATTTTTAATCCGATCGCTAAATGGTAAACTAACTTCTATTTCACCTTTTGTAACTTCTAACTCCCAGTTTCCACCCAAAGCAGAACTACCTGTTGCTTTACCAGAAGCTGCAATATTTGCTCCTGTAAGTTTGTGCAACTTTTCTAAAAATTCTGCACCTGCATCTCCAGAAGCTAGATTACAACCATATAATAATATATTAGTAACAGACCAAGTTTTTAATGCTGCGGAGTAATTATTGTTAATGTTATTAATATTTAACTGACTATTACCTAGATACAAGCACCCTGGAGAACCATGAGAAATTATATGTATAGATGATATTTGAGAATATTTGTTTATAACTTTGGTTATCTGTTGAATACCATCATCATTCGGTTCTATAATAAATACTTTTGTTCCTGATGAAACTTCTGTGACGAAATCTTGATAGTTATCTACATGAGAGTCTATGAAAACTATCTCTTTTACTATTTCTTTTTCAGTAGAGCTATCCAATGATTCAATAATTTTTTTGTTAGATGCCATGAGAATTTTGTTAGATACCATGATAATAATTTTAATATTCCTGATTAGTAAAATTTATTACTACTCAGTTATCTTCTAAAAAAATGATTTTTTTTAATCTATTTTTATTTTAATTTAATGTGTATTAAATTCATAATTTCTAACATTAGAATTCACACTTTTTGATTTTAGAACAAAGTTTTGCTGAAGTCAACCTATACAAAGAAAAATTTACGAATCTTTTTTTGTCAGATGACTTTTGCATACAGCCTGATGACAGATGAAATGAGTCCCAATCTCTCCGCTCCACAAGACAAAATTTTGTTGATTTTACACGATCTCAATTGTTAAAATTTCTCTCAAATTTTTCTATCTGGACTTTTGAAAAAAATGCGGTGGCGATCGCCTTCTAAGAAAGCAATTGAGTATTCCCCCAATAAAAGCTTAAAAGCTTTATTGGTAGGAACCTCATACTCATTCCCATTATCTTTTGTCAATACTTCCTGTAGGTCTTTTGGGTTGTTTACTACCACTAATTTTTTACCAGAAAAAGTTACTATGGTAAAAATATCTCCATACTTCTTGGCAGCATATTCAACACTATTAATGGGGTTGAGAAGAAATTGAATTTTTTGCAACAAAGTTGGTGTTTTTGGTCCGGGGATTGATTTCATGTTAATTACCGATCAATTTTTGGACTATTTAGTGGCAGCAGTTAACAGTAAGCATGAGTATTTCACTTTACTGTTAACTTCATATAGCTAGGACTTACGCATTAGGAACGAGTTTTGGTCACTTGAGATTGCTTCCCTGTCGCTCGCAATGACAGAAATACGTTGTTTTGCGTAAGTCCTGATAGCTTAACTATATATCATACAACTGCAACGGAGGGAGATTTCTTTTCTACCTGCTTACGTTCTCCTTTCATCAGCATTTTTACTCCACCAGCAGGTCCTAAAGTTATTCCTCGACGTTGAGGTTTCACTGGTTGATTTTCTGCTAATTCCATCTCAAAATTAGATAACAACGTTGCCAATACCAACCGCATCTCGAAATTTGCTAGTGCCATTCCCAAACAGCGACGACTACCTCCTCCAAAAGGCAAATATTCATAAGGAGAATATTGTCGTTCTAAAAATCGTTCTGGTTTAAACTTTTTCGGTTCTGGATACAAATCTTCTCGTTGGTGAGTCAAATGAATACAACCATGAATTATTGTACCTGCTTCCAAGTGATAACCTTGCAACTCAACAGGTTGTTTTGTCCGACGAATAGCTGTCAAAATTATCACCGGATATATTCGTAAGGTTTCCTGACAAACTGCTGTCAAATAGGGTAAACGGAAAATTGTCATGGGGTCAGTATCTGTTTCTAGAGTTGCTAATTCCTGCATTAGCTTCTCATAAACTTCTGGCTGCTTGTATACCCAATAAACCGCCCAAGATAGACCTGTTGCAGTAGTTTCATGACCTGCAACCAACATGGTCATCAACTCATCCCGAATTTCTTGGTCTGTCATACTTTGACCTTCTTCATCTCTTGCTAATAGCATCAATGTGAGAATATCAGTACGATTTTCATCTAGTTGAGCACGACGAGTGGCAATTTCTGTATATAGGAGTTCATTAAGTTTTTGTTGTTGTCGCTGATACTTACCCCAAGGACTCCAAGGACCTAAATCCTTTTGCAACCAGGGAAAAAATAATAAACTAGCTCGGAGTGGAGAACTTGTGAGTTCGAGAAAATCTGCCAACATTGACTTAATTTCTGATAACCGGGGGCTATCATATAAACCAAAAACAGCTTGAAGTATCACCTGCATCGTAATTTCTTGCATTAGTTTACGGGCAATAAATGTTTGATTCACTGTTAAATTCCTGGCTGCTTCTTTGGTGATATTACAGATTAACTCACCATAGTTCCGCATTCTGTCGCCATGAAAGGGAGGCATTAATAATTTGCGTTCTCGGCGGTGGCGATCGCCTGACAACGCAAACATTGAGTCTTCCCCAAACATTGATTGTAAAATTTTATTACCAGGAGCTTCATACTCATTATTATCCTTTGTCAATATCTCTTGCAAAGTTTGTGGACTGCTGACCAACACAGTTTCACCTGAAGCAGTTATCATCGTAAAAATATCTCCATACTTCTTGGCATAGGATTCAAGAGTATTGAGTGGAGCGAGAAGCAATTGCAGTCTCTGAAAGAGGGCGAGTGTTTTTGGTCCGGGAATTGATTTCATGTTAGTTAATGGTGAATTTTTAGACTATTTAGTAGCAGAAGTTAACAGTAAGCATGAGTATTTCACTCTACTATTAACTTCATATAGCTGAACAATATTAGGGCTGAACAATATTAGGACTTACGCACTACAAGGTATTTTAGTCATTGCGACCGAGAGGGAAGCAATCTCAAATCCTAGTTTTTCGTACCTCATGCGTAAGTCCTGAATATATCATACAGTTGCAACGGAGGGAGATTTCTTTTCTACCTGCTTACGTTTACCTTTCATCAACATTTTGACTCCACCAGCAGGTCCTAAAGTCAATCCTCGACGTTGGGGTTTCACCGGTCGATTTTCTGCCAACGCCATCTCAAAATTAGATATTAATGTTGCCAATACCAAACGCATCTCGAAATTTGCTAGTGCCATTCCCAGACAGCGACGACTACCACCTCCAAAGGGCAAATATTCATAGGCAGAAAATTTTCGCTCTAAAAATCGCTCTGGTTTAAACTTTTTCGGTTCTGGATATAAATCTTCTCGTTGGTGAGTCAAATAAATACAACCGACAATCAATGTACCCGGTTCTAAGTTATGACCCTGTAAATCCACAGGTTTTGTGGGTACGCGAGGAAATGTTAGCATTCCTACTGGATATATGCGTAGGGTTTCCTGACAAACTGCTGTGAGATAGGGTAAACGGAAAATTGTCATGGGGTCAACATCCGTTTCCAGAGTTTCCAACTCTTCGATTAACTTCTGATATACTTCTGGTTGTTTATGAACCCAATAAACTGCCCAAGCTAGAGCTGTTGCAGTAGTTTCGTGACCAGCAATTAACATGGTTATCAACTCATCCCGAATCTCTTGGTTGGTCATCTCTTGGCCTTCTTCATCTCGTGCCAACAGCATTAATGTGAGAATATCAGTACGATTCGGATCGAGTTGAGCGCGACGTTCATTGATTTCAGCATATAGAAGTTCATCCAGTTGTTGCATTTGACGTTGATATCGACCCCAAGGACTCCAAGTTCCCCAGTCTTGTCGTAAAAATGGGAAAAATATTATAGTA
>NZ_JAAHGT010000622.1 GCF_010672385.1 Okeania sp. SIO2F4 | reverse complement strand
TGTTAGGGACGTTGCATGCAACGTCCGTACAAGGGAATTTGATACAAACCCGGTTTCTCTGCTTTTTTATACCGATACTACCGGATTTAATATCACTTTGAAGATGTCATAAATACTTTCAAACTTTATATGGTGAAATAATTTCCTGAAATTACTGTAGCGTCAAAGTTATGAGTCCATAAAATCTTAATGCATGACTTTTGATTTTTGATATCATGTCCGGTAGCATCGGAGCGTGTATAAAATTAAGGTCAAAATGGGCAAAAAAACTTCTGCCTTCCTTTGACCAAAATATAACTATTCAAGCGGACATGATATGAATTCCGTGAAACGGTATTACTTTTGAATTTTAACTTCTTCCAGTGGAGGCGTATAATATTGTTGTAAAGAAAATAAAGACCAAAAACGACGCGATCGTACAACCAATACAACTAATATTACCACCCCCAAAACAATAGTTCGCAACTGATTTTCTAGATTCCATTCCAAGGAACCGAGATAGTTGGAACCCATTGCCACTGCATGAACACCAGATAATACAAATGCTGGCACGCTCAATAAATGTAACCTTCGCCACCACTGACCGAAATATTTCACTGCTCCATCAAAACTCGTTAATGCTAAGGGTAACATTAATCCCAGACTGACAAAACCAGTCCATATTGCTAACTGATGTTGAGGCAACATAAAGGAGACTGCTTGGATATTCCAATTTAAACTATGGTCTAACATTCGCCCTGTATGCGCCATTGACAACACAAACGCTCCGACACCTAAAGCTCGACGATAACGTAAAGGTTGACTCCAAAACCGACTTAGGGGACGCGCCACTAAAGCTAAAATCAAACAAAATATTGCAGCATGACCAGTGTAGTCAACCATATCACCATTCCGCATCACCACCATGATACCAACAAAGATACTCACCCAACCCGCCATTTGAAATAGTTGACTGCGTTTATCTGCACTTAAAAAAGATGTCAACATTCCCACTCCTAACATTGAGGGTAATGTTCCTAAACCAAAGGCGAACATACTCGCTCCACCTAACCAAATATTGCTAGTTTCTGCTGCTTTTATTTGAGCAGCATACAGAAAACCACATGGCATCAAACCCCAAACTAACCCTAGTAAAACAGGAGTCCACCATTTGTTTTGCATGGAAAGGTTAACCATTACTGCACTCAAGCGGTTATGCAGGTTGCTTTTTTTGAAAGGATGGAATATTGGTAAATTTGGTAATAGTTGGGGTTGCACTTTTGCCAGACCAAACCAGATTAACATTAGACCTGTAATTATTGCTAACCATCGTCGCAGGTCACTATCAATACCTGCTAAATGACCGCTTGCCACTAATACGGAACCTAACGCTCCAATACCTGCACCTGTCAGGGTGTAGCTACAGAGACGACCAAAGTTAAGTAGGGTATGAAATTGAAATTGACGCCATTTGTTAGAGGAAACTGGCGATCTTGTGGAAAGAGAGAAACTTGCAGTCAGGGGTCCGCACATTCCGACGCAATGACCAAAACTGCCGAAAAATCCTAAAGTTGTTAATAATAATAGTTCTAGTAACACGTTTTTTTTAGAGATAATATTAAATCAGAGGACAAGGAAATCAAATCATAAATAAAAGGCGCTGCTGAATTATTGTATGATTTTTAGTCGTAGGGGCATCTATGCGAATCGCCCCTACAGTAGTTAGTAGTCACGCACAGATTTTTTCCTTACTATTAATCTTAATCCGATACAAATTTCATACCTAATTTTAGCAATGCCAATAAAATATAGAGGTTTTTCTTTTTAGTAATCAAGCTTAAAGTTAGACATTCAAAAAAATTGAAAAGCTGATAACTGACTGCTAATTTCTGCACTTATAACTCATCGGGAATAATTACATCAATTATTTCTGTTTTATTTTTCCGATCAATGCGAAAATAACTATCTAAAGTTAACAAACTACTGCCTAATATTAACTCATTCATTCTGACCAAACAAGCATTTGCAAAAGACATAGGAACAGATTCGTATTTTTTCATTAACCCCCGAACAATGATTACTTCATCCCTGAAATGAAAAGGAACTTCAACATAACTGCTAGTGACTAAACCTATTACTGCATCCTTACCACTATAGACATCTTTCAAAATAAAACAAGCTTCACTGATAACTGCTTCACAGGTGAATAATGGTTTAGCAATATTTGCCTATTCCTTGACTGCCCAATTATGATGGCGATCGCTTTTGTCTAGGATAGCTACCAAAACCCCTGTATCTAGGATCACTTTTCTGTGCATATTAGTTAATTTTTTCTACTTTATTTAGTTCCTTTTTTTTCAAGGAAAGATCGCCTATTCCGCTTTCCACGCAACCAACAAATTCTTGAGCTGCTTCTAACATTGAAATGACTTCTTCCTGTTTATCGGAAAGATTCTTTTTTTGCTCTTTAAATTGTAAAAATTCAATAAAATATAAAACTTCCTGCTGTTGTTGAGGAGTTAATTTTTTCAGACTTTCTAGAATTATTTTTTCATAACTAATTGCTTGAATCATTTGTTTATTTTTCTACTAAGTTTAATAAAGTTTTTCCATCTTAACATACTTTTTATTTGACACACAGACTGGCATCTAAAATTACTTTCGATTTCATTTAGCTAAAGGTCTATCAAGATACTTTTTATTATAAGACAAATTTCCAATGCCACTATCAACACAACCCACCCATTGTTTAGCTACTTCATAAGCAGATATCGGTTTTTCTTCAGGGATCGAAGTTTCTATTTTTTTGTTTTTACTCTGCAAAAATTAAATAAAATCAAGAACCTCTTGCTGTTGTTGAGGGGTTAATTTTTTCAGACTTTCTAAAATAGTTTGTTCTTGACTAATTGCTTGAGTCATTTGTTAATTTTCCTACTAATGTTAATAAATATTTTGATATTTTAACAGATTTTTTATGTGACACATCGTCCGTAAACTGATAATCCACAAAGTCTCAAAATATTGGGTCATGCTTTTCTAAGTTTCTTTTGACCTATTGTGAAAGAGATGCTTTTGTCTAGTCCTCTATCTAGGAGAACTTTTCTGCACATATTAGTTAATGTTTTCTACTTTAGTTCCTTTTTTTTCAAGGAAATATCGCCTATTCCACTTTCCAAACAACCAACAAATTCTTGAGCTGCTTCTAACATTGAAGTGACTTCTTTCTCTTTATCGGAAAGATTTTGTTTTTGCTTTTTAAATTCCAAAAATTCAAGAAAATATAGAACCTTTTGCTGTTGTTGAGGGGTTAATTTTTTCAGACTTTCTAAAATAGTTTGTTCTTGACTAATTGCTTGAGTCATTTGTTGATTTTCCTACTAATATTAATAAATATTTTGACATTTTAACAGATTTTTTATGTGACACATCGTCCGTAGACTGATAATCCACAAAATTTCAAAATATTGGTGTTATGGATGAATCAAAAAGTAAGATTCTGAATGCCCTTGGTCGTTTGATTAAACAACGTCGGATGGAATTAGGAATTTCTCAAGAAGAGCTTGGATTTCGATCTAATTTAGATCGTACCTATATATCTGGACTAGAACGTGGTGTGAGAAATCCTTCTCTAACTGCTCTTGTTAGTTTAGCTGCAGGAATGGGTATTAGTGTATCTGAACTTCTTGATAATTTAGAGGCAGAAGCTAATAATATAGAGTGAATAATCAAGACTTAGTAGAAAAGTTAAAATCTACGTTTAGAAAAAACTCAACTCAATTAAAAGTATTTAACCTTTTATCAGATAAAGAATGGCATTGTCGTAGCTGTGAAGGTAAAAACATAGCATCATAACAGTATGCAGGTGGAGGTGGTCTTCAAGGATTACAAAGAGGTACAAAAAGTCGGCCTGGTTTAGAAATTAAAACAGAAAGAAAGTTCTGCAATAATTGTCAAAAACAAACAACATGGGATTTTTAGACAGGAAAAATTAAAGCAGTAAATGCTCCTGCTAATATTCCCTCATAATTAGTCGAAAAAATATTATCTGTCTATTCCTATGTAGATGTAATTGAACAAAGACAACGACCGCGACATGAAATTATTATTGACCATCGCTTTCCAATGGAAAGATGGGGAAATGTTGAAGAATCTCATAACTTAAATATGAGTGAAACTGAGATTAAACAAAAATTTCAATTGCTTAAAAAAGATAGTGCAAGTAATCATAATCTTTTAAAATCAAGAAGCTGTGAATTTTGTCTTAAAACTGGTAAAAGGGGTACACCATTAGGCATTAAATTCTGGTATCAAGGTAATGAAAATTGGCGTCATAATATACCTCAAATTGGAAAAGATGCTGAGACTGGATGTATCGGATGTAGTTAGTATAATTTTTAAATTTGGCGAGATACTCTTAATCAAAAACTAGCTGATTTTAAACAGGACAATTAACTATTAGACTTCTCTAAAAATCCAAAATAAAATCAATGATTATCCATAAATTATCAATTACGGAATAATTAAGCTTTAAAGCCTCTCACTCGCCGTGGAGAAACAAGATAAATTTTTCCTTTGAGTCAATCTTCTTCTTTTCAAGGAAAGGTAATTATTAATTATTAATTATTAATTGTTGAATACTCCCTTATCATCGGCAATTTTATTTAAAAAAGAAATCAATGCATAACCTATACATTCTGCTAAACGAGGAGGTACAGCATTACCAATTTGCCACATCGCTTTTTTCATAGAACCCTCAAAAATAAAAGAGTCAGGAAAACTTTGTAACCTTGCCATTTCTCTTGCTGAAATTACTCGGTTAAGATAAGGATGAATATGAGTACCACCATGATTTTCTTTGATAGTCATACTTGGTTTACCCAAATATTGTCGCTTAAAAGCATCAGCATAAGTCTTATATAAAGAACCACCAGGAGGCACTTTAGCAAGTCTTTCCATATATTCTTGTGAATGTCGAGTCCACTGATGATTAATTTCTGGAACAGGAGTTAATTCTGGAAGGTCAGAAATTGCTGATTCAATTGGTTTATATTGGTGTGGTAATAGTTGAGGTTTTGGATAAGGATTAATCTTACCAAATTTATTGGCAATAAAAAAAGTTCTAGGACGAATTTGTGGCACTCCATAGGCAGCAGATTCTAAAATTGCTACAGATACATTAGAATAACCAATATCGACAAATGCTTGACAAATTTCCTCTTTAACAGCACCTTTTTTCATAGTAATAATTCCTGGCACATTTTCCATAACAATATACCAAGGACGAATTTCAGAAACTACTCTAACAAACTCTCGAAATAAATTATTTCTTGGGTCATCTGGATTTCTTTTTCCTGCCACTGAAAAACCCTGACATGGAGGACCTCCTACTACTAAATGTATTTCTGGTGAACCAATTTTTTTTAGCCATTGTGTAGAATCAAATTGTTTAATATCTCCACAAAAATGATGACATTGAGGAAAATTTTTTCTATGGGTTGCTGATGCTATAGAGTTTTCTTCAACACTGACTATTGGTTGAAATCCTGCTTGAACTAAACCTTGTGTAATTCCTCCAGCACCACAAAATAAATCGACAAATCTATAATCAGATTTCCATAATGGTTGTTCTTCAATTTCAAGGAATTTTTTATATGGATCGTTATGGTTATTGTTTAATTCATATTGAATTTTTTCATAGCGACCTAGTTTAGCTTTTTTATGATAATTTTTATCTCTTTGATCTCACGGGGTGACAAGCTAGTTGAAAGCTATATATAGAGACGAATTTGCGTTCGGGAACTGAAGAATACTTCAACTAAAATCAAACTCTTATTGAGAATGAATGAGGTGTAGTGCGTTAGAAGAGCT
>NZ_JAAHGT010000621.1 GCF_010672385.1 Okeania sp. SIO2F4 | reverse complement strand
CAAACTTAAATTCCTAATAATTTTAAGGAGTTGAAAAAAGGTTTGGGTTACTCCCAAGCTATCCTTAAGCTGAATACTTTATTGTAAGAGATTTATAGGTAAATTATTGCACCCCTTGCCTTGGGGTAGTATCTATCTTTTATGGTATACATGTAGTTTCAATAAATAACAAAAATGAATAATAGCAATTCCCAGAAACGTTTACCTAAACCTTATGGAAACCAGAGCAAAAAAAATCAAACTCAAATAACTGCTTCGATTATTTTAGAAATAATTGAAGTAGGAGCAGTGCTTATCACCTTATCTACTGTCACTTTATCTTTAACACTTCTACTTACTCCTGTAGCTATGTTTTGTATATTCTATAAGTATAGGATTTTTGAATTAATTAAGTAATACCAATTTGTTCAAGATATGGAAGAGTTTAATCCCCCCCAAACTCCCCTTTCTAAGGACTTAAGAATTGAGACTTATACTATAACTTTATTAAAATGGTGTAAGTAGAAGCTAATCGTCTAAATTTTAAAGATTCTAGAATAGGAAGATTGCTATTAATTTTCCTATTCTTTATAGTCAAATCACAAATTTAAGCATTCAGCTATTAGCTATCAGCTTTTCCTACGGAATCCTAGGCAAATAGCAATAATACCCCACTTAATTCTAGTTCAATTAATAAAGCTTTTACCCAAGACCAAGAAGAATAGCTGATAGCTGACCGCTGACCGCTGAATGCTTACTCACAAATTTCTATTCAACTTATCAAGCTTTTGTAGAAAATAACTTTCTCGATATCCTCCCAACTGTCTGGATAATTCTAAACCTCTTTGGAAAGATGACATTGCCAAACCAAAAGCCTTTAACTGTGCATAAACTTGCCCCATGCGGTCATAGGTTTCCATCATCCCATAAACATTTACAAACTGTTGATCCATCAACAATTGCACTTTATATATTTCAATTGCTGCTTCTTTTTCATCCTGAGAAAGATAGAGAGCAGCTAAATTTTCCAAAGCATCACTAGCAGTTACAAACCGTTGAATTGATTGAGCAATATCATAAGCTTCTTGATAGTATTGACTAGCAAGATTAAGTCTGCCAAGTTCCTCATAATCTCCACCAATCGATATTTTTATCTCTGGAACTTCTATAATATTTTGTTGACCTTCGTAAAAATCTACTAACCTTTCTTTCGCCGTAATTGCTTGTAAAGGTTTTCCCCCTTGATTATAAATAAAAGCTAATTGCCGGAGAGTACTTACTTTTTCAAAATTACCACTTACAGGAGAATTTGTTGTTTCTATTTCAGATATTTCTGAATCACTCTGTTGCTGAACCTCTAATAATTCCTCATAGGCGATCGCTGCATTATCATAATCTAACCAATTCAAATGTATTTCTCCTATAGCCGTTAAAGCTTGTTTTAATGTAGCGACATCCTCTTTTTTCCTTGCCTCAACAATCACCTGTTGATAAACTTCAACTGCCGGATCTTTAGCTCTAACTATATTAAATGCTGAACCTAATGCTTGTAACAATTCCAAATTAGGAGATTCTTCCTCTTGAATTTCTGGTTGTAGAATTTCCAGTCTTTTTGTAATCCATTGCACCTGCAATTTTTGACTATTATTCCATGCTATTTCTGCAACTCTTGACAAAGCTGCCAATTCTTCTGCCTTACCAAGATAACGGCGCAAACGTAATTCTCTGTTCCAAGTTTCAAAAGCTTTAGTTGTTTCTCCTGCTCCTAATAGTGCTGCTGCTTCAACATTAAGTTGGTCAAGTTCCTGGGAAAGTTCTTCTCGTTTTTCTCCACTTATAATTCCAGAAGTAGGAGGATTTGGTAATAGTGGATCTGGTTCAGTGCTTTCGAGAGGGTTAGGAGAAAATATATTTGGAGATTCTAAATTTTCCTCTGTTTCTGTTTGACGTTGAGAAATAATATTTATAGTTGTTTTTCTGAGAGAATATTCAGAAAATTCAGGAGTTTTTGCTAAACAATAGGTCGAAAGGTAAAGGTAAAAAAAACTGCTAGTTAGAAGTAAGTTTTGAATTTTAGGCATTTCAACTAGATTTTAATGGTTAAACTAAACCATTAATTATAATTCAAGATAATCCAGTCTAGAAATATCAACTTCTGATATGAAATACGTTACAGCGCTTTTCAGGCTGCTCAATATTTTTCTGATTAATTTCTTACATCACATTGACTACTATTCTTCAATCCATCTGCTATCAACCTGCTTGATTTTACCATCAAAATTAAACATCGTTGCCGTTGCCAAAGTCTCAATCCAGACCGTCGCTCCACAAGAGTGAGGTCGATCGGGTCGATAAACAATTTTACAAGGACCGTGAATCTCTATTTCGTGACCTTTTGCTAAAGTCTTAGTTCCTCGCTTGGCAGAAAGTACATGAAGATCGGTGTTTTTCTTCTTTTTATTCACAGCAATATTAGGACGATCAAAATGAATAGTATTTTTGCCACAATGTCTACATGAGTGCCAACGGGGATTAGGTCCACGCTTTTTACGAGAAACTCTTGGCATTCCTTTATATAGAGGAATTACCCAAGTGCGACCATTGATTTTTCTAGCGCCTTGAATCCGACCTTCTTTGATTAATAGTCTTACTCTTTGAGTAGAAATATTCAAAAGAGAAGCTGCTTCTTTAGTACCAATAAACATAATTTTTTACTATTGCGTTGTACGCAATAGTAAAATTTGTGGCATTTTTTTGTCAATGGTGCTTAATATAATGTAAGTGGTATACCAAAAAATTTCTTTAACCAGAAAGGATAAAGTTCTACCAAAAAAGTATAAACATAGCTAGGTCTTGATATTCCCTATTAATAGTTTTAACCAGTAGGGAGGATAGGGAGAAATATCATATCTAGATAATTAGCGATCAAAACTTGCTCCTCCTTATATCTTGAAACTTCCTCCTCTTCTCTCCTGACCCTCATTCAATACCTAATTCTCGGATCTATATAAGCATTTAAAATATCAATAAAAATACTAGCCACCACAACAATACCAGCAAAAAATACGACTATTCCCTGCACTGTCGGATAATCTCGCGAACTAATTGCTTGATACAATCTATTTGCCAAACCAGGCCAAGAAAAAGTTACTTCTGTTAATATTGCTCCTCCTAATAAAGCAGCAAAAGTTAATCCCAAAACCGTAATTACTGGAATCATGGCATTTTTCAAAGCATGAGCAAATAATATTCTTAATTCAGGAATACCTCTTGCTCTAGCAGCTTCTACATAATCAGCTTGTAATGTTTGTTTGAGATTAATTCTTACTATTCTTTCAAAAATACCACTCAGCAAAATTCCTAATGTTAAACTCGGCAAAGCTAAATAATATATAGACGTGAAAAAATGACCGATATTGCCACTTAAAATACTATCAACTGTGTATAAACCTGTAATGCTTAGAGGTGGATTTTCACTAATAGGAAAACGAGTACCCAAAGGAAACCATTTTAACTGTACGGCAAAAATTAATTGTAAAATCATGCCTGCCCAAAAAGGGGGAACTGCATAAGTAAAAATTCCAAATAAACGCCCACCAACATCCAAACGAGTATTAGGATGAGAAGCAGCAATAGACCCAATAGAAATCCCAACAATTAGAGCGATCGCCATACTAAATACTGCTAATTCTACAGTGGCGGGAAAATAATTTTGAATAATTTGCCAAACTGACTCACCACGAGTAGTCATGGATGTACCCAAGTCAAAACTAAATAATTTTCCTAGATAATTAAGATACTGTTCTAGTAGTGAACCATCTAAACCAAGTTGAGACCGGAGAGCTTCTTTAGTTGCCGTTGAAGCTTTCGATCCAAGAATGGCATCCACAGGGTCTCCCGGAGTTGCTCGTAATAACAAGAAAACTACAGTGCTAATTGTCCATAACATTAGTGGCGCTAATAGCAAACGGATTAATATATAAGAATAGAGAGCTTTAGAGCGAGACATTTCAGTTATCAGTTATCAGTTATCAGTTATCGGTTATCAGTTATCAGTTATTAGTTATTAGTTATTAGTACCGACAGGGCTATTTCATTCTAATTTTGGAATTTTCGTGCATTAACGAAAATATGCTTTTTCAAAGATTGATGTAACTTTCAATCTTTGAAAAAGCAGTAAAATCTTCACTTTATTCTAGAATTAAATAGCCCTGTTAGTACCGACTGCTGAAGCTAAAGACTTAAAAAAATAATGAAGTTAGCTTTTTTTATCCTCTCAAAAAAGGAAGTTTGAGAGCCGATGTTTTGGTTAAAAGTTATTTCAACTATCAGTTATCAGCACTGAAGTCAGGATTCAAAAGTAATTGCCTTTTATTACTGTTCTTAGTTGAAAGACATGGAGCTTTCACCGCTATTTTGCCAGACTAGATATTATATCATCTCTGGTTAAACTTAAATCTTATGATCTCTTGATTCTAACTCCTAATTCTTATACAAATTACTAAAAGTAGTTCTACTTAGGTAGAGCTTTAATTATCAAGTAATTGACACAGATAAAATAACCTTTTTGATAATTATTAGCTAGCAGGGTGTTAATTATTCTTAGAGCTGATTTATAAAGTAAATATTAAGGCGCTGAATCATTTGCTATACTTAGGTTTTAGGAGTTATTATCAAGTAAACCCCTAATTGCTAAAAGCTAGGTAATATAAGACTTTTAGCGAAGTTTACAAATCAGCTCTTATGTTTACTTCTTTCCCACTCCCTTACTCCCTACTCCCTACTCCCTACTCCCTATCTAAAAATAACATCAGCAACCCCACAAACTTCAGACATTTCTTTAACATCGTGAACCCGTAAAATATCTACAGATTGAGCGATCGCTGCCACACAACCTGCAGCAGTTCCCCAAACCCTTTGTTTAGCATCAGGTTGATTTAAAATTTGACCAATAAAACTTTTACGAGATAATCCCAATAAAATCGGACAATTTAAACTTTTAAATCTTGATAAATTACGGATAATTTCTAAATTTTGTTCGTAATTTTTAGCAAAACCAATACCAGGGTCAATAATAATTTTTTCTCTCTCAATTCCAGCTCTAACAGCCTCCTCAATTCTACTCTGTAAAAACTGATAAATTTCCCCAATTAAATCCTGATAGTCTGTCAATTTTTGCATAGTTTTTGGCGTACCCCGAATGTGCATTAAAATAATCGGCACTTTCATAGAACCCACCACAGAAAACATATCATCATCATAAGTTCCGGCAGAAATATCATTAATTAAATTAGCACCAGCTTCAACAGATTTTTCTGCAACTATTGCCCTAGTAGTATCAACAGAAATTGGAATTTCCGCACAAATATTTTTTTGACTTCTTAACAACTTAATTATTGGTAAAACCCGATTAAGTTCCTCATCTATAGAAACAACTTCAGATCCTGGTCGAGTTGATTGACCGCCAATATCAATCATATCAGCCCCCGCCTCCACCATTTTTTTTACCTGCATTAAAGCTGCTTCTGGTGTATTAAAATCACCACCATCACTAAAACTATCTGGTGTGACATTCAAAATACCCATTATGTAGGTACATTTTCCCCAAGCAAAACTTTCAGCTAAACTGTGCATTTGATAATTTTGATAATTGATGAAGAAGTAATATCATGTCCGTTTGAATAGTTATAATTAGAGCTTCGTAGTAGGGTTTTAGCTCTAATACCATTTCTCAAAAACTTTTCTACATTTTAGGAGTAGGTAGTTGCATGCAACGTCCGTACTAGGTAGGGACGTTGGATACAACGTCCGTAGGTCGTAGTAAACATAAGAATAATTAACATTAACGCTACTTGTAATTATCAAAAAAGTTATTTAGCCAGTGTTAATTACTTAATAATTGAAATGTCATCTAAG
>NZ_JAAHGT010000620.1 GCF_010672385.1 Okeania sp. SIO2F4 | reverse complement strand
AGAATATGTGGAGGCAATTGGTCGGTTATTTGAGGATGGGCAGTTGAGACAAATGTTGTCAGAAAACGGGCGATCGCTCATCGAAACCGAGTATACTTGGGAAGTTCAAGGTCAGCGCTATGAAGAGGTATTACTAGGATATTAACACTCCGCAGGATAAATCCACGCGAATTTTTAAGGATAACAAATTTGCCGGACTAAAGTCACGTTAAATTTAACCCTTAATGGCATAGTCAAAATGCCTGAGCGTCTGTCCGGGATCAACCTATTCAGGTTACTTTTTGCTTCAATATTTGCAGCACCGTTACAGTCAGCATTTATCAATTTATTTTCCGCGGGTTTTGTACAAACCTCCTTTGACTCGTTTACCACTAAAACTGTATTTCCGATTGATGATCCCCATTGTAAACAGGCATCTTAATTCCCAGTCAAAAAAAACTAACTTTAGACTGATAGGAATCTTCCTGCTCTACATAAGCTAAACCATATCTAATTCTAATACACACAGCTTTTAGTTTTAATCTGAAAATATGGTGTGGTGTTTGTAGAAACTTTTGGTTAGTTGTTTTTACCTAAATTGATATTTTTTTCATCTCTGAATTAACACCGAGGATAATAGTAGATATTTTGTTTTCACTGCACCAGTTGATTAAATATCTAGCTGCTTTATTTAAGTAATCTCTAACTTTATTTTTCCGATTTATCATAATGCACGCCTTGCTTTTTAGCTAAATTTTTGATGCCTTATCTATTTTCTCACTTACCAAAAGTTTTTTATGAAAAAAAAGATTTACAATTCTAAGGTTAGTCACAGTCAAAGGAAATTTCTTAAAGCTGGTAAAACAGTTGAGAAAGCTTATTATCCTAGGACTAAAAAAACTTCACAAATTAGCCGAATTACCTCTACTGCAAAATCTAGGAGACGTAGGAGACAACCATCTGAGTCTCAAAAACTTTCGTTGAAATTGTTATCCTTACCTTGGCGGAAATGGATGATTGAATGGATAGGAATCTCTCTATTATTTGGTGGTTCTAGTTTAATGGCAGTGGGAGCATGGCTTAGTGTCAAGTTAATTTCCGATCCAAATGCTATCGTCTCATTCAATCAGATATTACCACAATGGACTCAATTCTACATATCTGAGAATAAATCTCTAAAAACTCTGGAGCAAATTAAATCTAATATTAAAGAGGAAGGGTTTAGCGCTGGAAAAACTTTTCCTCTTCCCAATACAACAACAGATTCTGGTTCAGATATGTTAGTACCAGTAATGAGGCAAATTGAATCTAGGGGATCGTTGCCCTGTGAAACTCCCTGTCGGGAAGTAGTAGAATTACGAGTCTATCAATCAGTTTTATCTGTTAATCAGCGAGAAGGTAGTAAACCATATTTTCGATTAGTTAATACTTTACCACTTCAGGGTCCGGCTGAATCTTTTGTCATTGCATCTACTATTGAGTCTGCTGCTGGTCCTCAAGGTTCAAATCAACCTTTACCTATTACAACGGTACGTCAGTTTCAAGGGAAAGTTCCTGCAACGGGAGTTTGGTTTACTGTAACTGGTCAGAGATTACAAAATAATCAAGCTATTCCTTATGGGCAAATTATTAATTATAATCCCACTAAAAATTACCTAAGTTCCATGTTGGAATGGAAAAGTGCTGCTGGTCAAGCTCCTATTTGGCAAGAAATGACTGGGGGAGGAGATCCGGAATTGGTGGTCGAACAAACTGTGGGATTAGATCCTGATTTTGATATTTATTCGATTCAACCACGAAAGTTTATACTTAATCCGATTGAATTAGAGAAAATTTCCCTTGATGAAACTCCTATTGGGGATGGATACTATAAGGATGCTCTAAGGTTGGCTCGTAATGGTTTATGGTCTCCCGCTTTTGCTTTAATTCAATCTTTGCCAGAGAATTTAATGGATGAATCTCAATGGTCGGAAAAAGCACAAGCTCAGTTTGATTTAATTAAGTTTCATGCCAATATTACAGAAGCTCAGGCGATCGCTTCTTGGGCAAGTCCAAGTCAAAAAGTTTTGGCTGGTTTAATAGATGGTCGTTGGCAAGAAAGTCTAAATGTGTTTGAAAATAATTTGAGCAGCACTTATGATATTGCTAAATTATTGCAAAATGATTCTGGCCGTCTTCGTAACCGAGTTGATATTGCTTTAAGAGTAGATCGAGCTGAAATTAATGCTATAGCTTGGGGTACTTTAATTGTGGCAAGTCAAAAAGGGCGAAGAAGGGCAATGTCGTGGTTAAATAGGCAACCTCAGACTAGCGAGGAGACAAAGGAAAAGATTAGGAAATTATTGGATCAATTAGATGCTGCTTTTGCGGAAAAGGAGAATATACGAGAACAGAAAGTTCGGCGAGGAGGGTTGTTGTAAGAGAATTTAGAATTTAGAATTTAGAATTTAGAATTCAGAATTCGGAAGTTATATTAGTAGCGGTATATTTTAATGGTCATGCATTTTCATTATGTTTGTTACGAAAAAAGTGGGAGCATCTTGCTCCCGTGCCTAGTATTCGTTTTTCCTGTATAGCATTACTATTGCAGAGCTACGAAATTTCTGGCGTTGGGTTTCCTTAACATCAACCCAATCTACTATTTATATTATTCGTGGAATGAAAGAAGGAGTTAGTCCTCAGTCGGACCGAGTCAGAATGAAAGAAGGAGTCAGGAGTCATATTATGTCTAGACTAACTTTAAAGTCATTGGGACTCGAATGGAGTGGAAGGAGGCAATCTCTTGTGTTTGAGATATTTCTTCTGTAATATTGTTATCCAATATTACTATGTAGAGCTACGAAGTTTCTGGCGTTGGGTTTCCTTAACATCAACCCAATCTACTATTTATATTATTCGTGGAATGAAAGAAGGAGTTAGTCCTCAGTCAGACCGAGTCAGAATGAAAGAAGGAGTCAGGAGTCATATTATGTCTAGACTAACTTTAAAGTCATTGGGACTCGAATGGAGTGGAAGGAGGCAATCTCTTGTGTTTGAGATATTTCTTCTGTAATATTGTTATCCAATATTACTATGTAGAGCTACGAAGTTTTTTAGTTGGGTTTCCTTAATGTCAACCCAACCTACTATTTATATTATTCGTGGAATGAAAGAAGGACTCAGAACTCAGGAGTCAGAAGTCGGAATGAAAGAAGGACTCAGGAGTCATATTATGTCTAGACTAACTGTAAAGTCATTGGGACTGAAATGGAGTGGAAGGAGGCAATCTCTTGTGTTTGAGATATTTCTTCTGTAATATTGTTATCCAATATTACTATGTAGAGCTACGAAGTTTTTTAGTTGGGTTTCCTTAATGTCAACCCAACCTACTATTTATATTATTCGTGAATTGAACCGTCTGGCATTATTGTGCCTGTGAGTTTTGTATTTTGCCAGAATACTCCACCTAGTTTAGCATCAGTTAAATTTGCTCCAGATAAGTCTGCAATACCTAATTTTGCTGCTCGTAAATCTGCTGAAATTAAATCCGCTCCCCTGAGATTTGCACCATTAAATTCTGTGTTACGAATATCAGCTTTTGTTAAGTCTGTTGTTATTAGTTTAGCTCTAATGAAGCTAGCAAGTTTTAAACTTGCTCCACTTAAGTTTGCTAGTGTTAAATCCGCAACATCTAGTTTTGTTCTATCAAAATTTACTTTTCTTAAATCTGCTCCACTCAGATTTACTCCACTCAAATCAGCATCAGCTAAATTTACTCCTTGTAATGATACATTAGGAGCGAGAAAATAGATACCTAATTTATGATAATCAAACTCTTTAGGAAAACCATTAACTTCACTACAAAGTGCTTGGTTCATTTTTACCATTTGTAGGTTTGCTCCTTTAAGATTTGCTTTTAATAAATTAGCTCTACTTAAATCAACTTGACTCAAGTTTGCATTAGTAAAATTCGCACTCTTCAAGTTTAATCCACTCAAATTTGCTTTTGTAAGATTTGCACTACTGAAGTTTGCATTACTTGACAGTTTAGAATTAGTCAAGTTAACTCCGTTTAAGTTAGCTTCAGTAAAATTTGCACCTTGTAAATCAGAATTAGTCAAGTTAACTCCGTTTAAGTTAGCTTCAGTAAAATTTGCAGACTGTAAACTAGCTTCACTGAGATTCATATTTCTGAACGTTGCCTTTTCTAGTTTGGTGCGAGAAAGGTTTGCTTTATTCAAATTGCTATTAATGAACTTAGCTTGACTTAAATTAGCTGAACAAAACCTGGTTTCACAAAGATTAGTACCTCGAAATTTTGCTTCAGTCAAATTAACTGATTCAAAACTTGCAGCACTTAAATTTGCACCATTAAAATTAGCATTACTCAAATTTAATTTTGAATCATTAAAAGACTTCCCACTCAAATCAACACCTGCCAAATTAATCCCACTAAAATCCCGTTCCCCTTCATTATATCTACGCAAAAATTCCTCAGCACTAACCACAGGTTCTTGACTCTCTTCTTCGTCTTCTTCCTCCTCCTCATCCTCATCTACCACCATCGAAAAATCCCTAAACTCCATTTCATTCTCATCAACAACTCCAGATAAATATTCCGCCTCATCCAAACTTTTCACACTTCCTGTAAATCTGCGATTAATTTCTGCTGACTCCAAAACTTCAGCATTATCAAAACGCTCAATTAATCCTTGAATAATTTTTATATCAGTCGTCCGAATACCAACTTCTCGTTCCAAACTTTCCTCACCCGAAGCTAAAAAATTATGACTCCCCACAAAAGCAAACTTCTCATCGCACACCAGAAAATTTTCGTGAGTTCCTAACAACTTCAACCGAAATAAATCAGGATAACCTTGCTCCAACTGCTGTAAATCTACCAAAGCATTATATTTCCAACCCTTGCCAATATTCCAGCGATCGCCCAAATATCCCCAACCAATATCTACTTGACAACCCCTGTCTAAACAACCCTTAATTTTATCCAGTAAATTTTCATCAATACCATTACAATTTAACCACGGACAAACAATAATTAATCGTGATTCAACTATTGACAACCCCTCAATTAATACACCACGACCGCCAGAGCGATCGAACAGTAATTGATTTTCATATTATTGAGAATTTTGTAAAATTTCCTCCGATAATATATCTTTTCCCCCAGTCGATTTTATCGGATTATTTACAGTAAATAATTCATCTAAACGTAGATTTAAAGTAGTCAACTTTTCCGGCAAACTTTCGACAGTTTGTATTTCTGGTCGATGATGAAAAATTTCTATTTGCTCATCTAAAGTATGTTTGAGTTTAACAACATATTTTTTGAGAGTAGTCTGTTGTTTTTCTAATTCTGAAACTTTAGCCATCAAAGCAGATAAATTTGATTCTAACTCAGACATAATTAACTTATAGATTTATATACTTACAGAAACATTACTACATTTAGAGACTGTCATTTCAGTTATCAGTTATCAGTTATCAGTTATCAGTACCGACCGCTGAAGCGTCGAGATTGAAATACCTATGGCGAATATTTTTTTCATCCCCTTAAAAGGGGCGAGACCTAATTTTTTGGTCAATGAAGAAAATGTAGAGGTTTGATAACCAAACACCTTAGAGATAATTAACTATTTCTCAAGCATTATAATTATATGAAATACTAAAATATTGACTCAATACCCCCTTAAAATCAAAAGGTGGGTTAGAGGATATTTTCTGGAGAATTGATTACTCTATGAAATACTAAAATGGTTACTACATATTCCCATCCCTTAAAAAGCTATGCTTTATCAACATCTTTCTTAACATAAAACGTAGACAAAAAAGAGAAGTTATGTATAAGTCATTTGAAAGGCTTTTTTCTCAGAAAAGTGTATTGAATTAGACATAAAGAAGTGAGAAATGCACCCCAAGATTCT
>NZ_JAAHGT010000062.1 GCF_010672385.1 Okeania sp. SIO2F4 | reverse complement strand
CGACTAGGAATTATTCCTTGGGTAACTCTAGCAGCAGTAATACTATCACCTAATTCTACTTCTTCTATGACATCTAACCCATCTATTACATTACCAAATATGGCAAATCCACCATCTAATACTGGTGCATCGTTTAAGAGAATATAAAATTGAGAAGATGCAGAATTTAAAATCTCTGTACGAGCCATTCCAATAGCACCTGTTACATTTGGCAATTGTACAGGAGGAGAAACTATTTGATTGTAAAAAATTGGTTGTCCTAGCCCTAAAGGCTTAATTTCTAAAGGAATAAATCGAAATTGATTTGTTATTGGATCGACAAAATCACTACTGCCTAAAATTTCTATAGGAATATCTGGATTTCTACTAAAAGGATCCCCTGCTTGAACTAATGAAAATTGTGGTTGATTTTCTATGCGATGAAATCTCACACCATCATAAAAATTTCGTTCTACTAAGTCAACAAAATTACCTCCAGTTATTGGTGCATTAAATCCATCAATTTCAATGGTAACTATTTGATTATCAATAACCATTAATACTGTTGCTAGACCGGATATTTGTGGTAAATTTTCTTCCATTTTTATCTAATTTAATCAGAAAGGTTTTTGACAAATTATTTATTATAGAATAAATTTTAATTCTCCCTCAATACTATAAATACTAATGCCACAGAAAAACCAAGGGAAAATTCTGATTCCTACCTCCTCTATAATTCCTGTTCCTCCTGACTCCTGACTCCTACCCAAACCCATGCATACTTTTTTCAACAAATCCTATTTAAGTGTAACTTCATGGAGTTTCGACTTAGTTAACAATTTACGCAATGAGCGCGATATAATACGGTAGTTATGTTCACGCATTAGTAACGAGGGTAAAGAGTGTATCTTCTGCACTAAGAGCTGCTTAAACATTTCTGGGATTTAATCTATTAGACCTCTGGCAAAATCCCCCTCGTTACCCTCAAAAGCGCAGTGAGGGGCAAGAGAACCAAATGAATAATAATGTCTATTGACAAAGACTGAAATTTAGGTATAGACTTAACAGATGCGGCCATTGCAAAACCCGTCAATGCCTGTGGATGAGTAACCGCCCACGGCCTCAGTAGAAGGCGGTAAGACCCCTCGGGGCGCGTAAGACCCAAGCGGTGCGACCCCGCGCCGCCGACAGCTCGCTTGCGGAACGCGCACTCCTGTGAGGGAATGCTGACCAAGAGACAGGAAGTAAACATCAATTTGTCACTTCTTGTGACGCTTTGTATCAGTTTTATGAAGCAGAAGTTCTATTAGGCGATCGCGTAGCGGTGCGTAGCACTATCCCTACCCTTCCGAATTTATCTAAAATCTAAAAACTGTTGCGCAATAGTTAAATTAATTATCAATCTAAATTAAATATAGGCAATTGCTACCCTTCCGAATTTATCTAAAATCTAAAAACTGTTGCGCAATAGTTAAATTAATTATCAATCTAAATTAAATATAGGCAATTGCTACCCTTTCGACTCTATCTAAAATCTAAAAACTGTTGCGCAATAGTTAAATTAATTATCAATCTAAATTAAATATAGGCGATCGCTACCCTTCCGACTCTATCTAAAATCTAAAAACTGTTGCGCAATAGTTAAATTAATTATCAATCTAAATTAAATATAGGCGATCGCTACCCTTTCGACTCTATCTAAAATCTAAAAACTGTTGCGCAATAGTTGAATTAATTATCAATCTAAATTAAATATAGGCGATCGCTACCCTGAGCAATTTATCTGAAATCTAAAAACTGTTGCGCAATAGTTGAATACTGAAGTTAATTTGGTAGTCCTGCATAGTAATGGTGAGAATATACATTTTTTTCCCAGACTCCCCACACTCCCTACACTCCCCACACTTTCTATACTATTACTATGCACCACCATCGTTAATTTTTTTCATCCCCTATCCTAGAGGAAGCTTGAGACATTATTTTTTAGTCAATTTTCAAATGATTGGTTAACGGGACTTACACAAAATAGCAGCTAAAAATAAGCTCAAATATAGACAGGGAGAGGCTTTTACGTCAAAAAGGTATAAATCCTTTATAAGCACGGGTTTTAGCCATTTTTAAGGCATTGACGTAATTCCCTTGTCTAGACTGGCTTTCAAGCAGTTTTTCCGCCCAAAAATGTCTAAGTACCATTAAGACAATTACTAGAAAGACAAGGGAGAGAATTTATAGCAGTTGAAGCAAAGGGCACGGACATTTCTAAATCTTGAAACCCTTTGATAGTCTACTGTTCCCAGTTAAGTGTTCCCTATTCCCGATTCAAGTAGCGCTATAATAGCTTACCCATCAAATCAATCTTGACAAACTATTTAGATGCTCATCTAAAGAGGAAAATATATCGACAATTTTCCACAGAGAATTTGTTCCCAAATTTATGTAAACTTATATGAAGTAGAGTTTTCATCATAAATTATGACATCTCGTCGGCATTTTAATACCATATTTTTTGCTATTTGTCTAGCTTTGATAACTTGGTTTAACTTTATCCCCAATGTTTGGGCACTTGGGGGTAAACTACCTGAGTTATACCAACCAGCACCAGAATTTACCCTACCCACTAATACAGGGGATGGGGAAATTTCTTTATCAGATTATCGTGGTGAGTGGGTAGTGCTTTATTTTTACCCTAAAGATTTTACCTCTGGTTGCACAATTGAAGCGCGTAGGTTCCAACAAGATTTACCAAAATATATTTCTAGAAATGCTCAAATTTTAGGTGTTAGTGCAGATGATATAGACTCCCACGCAGAATTTTGTGATTCTGAAGGTTTAAAATTTCCATTGTTAGCTGATACGGATGGAAGTGTTAGTAAAACTTACGGTTCGTGGCTAAACTTTTTTTCAATGAGGCATAGTTTTATTATCGACCCAGATGGGATTTTGCAGGAGATTTTTCTAGGAGTAAGACCACCTATTCATAGTCAAGAAGTTTTGGCACGTTTAGATGAGTTGCAGCAGAGTTAATTAATATAGCAGGGAATAGGGAATAGGGAATAGGGAACAGTTGGAAAAACATTTCCTAGTCTAAGATTTATTATCAGTCTATGTCCTAACCAATTCTTTCTTAGCTATATCAAATTTTGTAAAATCATAATTACAGTAGAGATGTTTAATTAAACATCTCTATAATCTTAAACTTCTTCACTAACCTAACTAAATTACAACATAAGCATTCAGCCTTCAGCTATTAATAATAGGACGAGCTAAAAGAAATTTATCAATTGAGAGAGAATAAAAATTTACTACTGAACTACTCTTCCTTAATGCTAACAATAATTATTCATTATTAATTGTTGATAGCTGACTGCTAATATCTGAATGCTTACATTACAACTAAATTATTTAACTGTATTTCAGATTGTTTAAAGACAAAATTTACTACAGCAAATAATTTATCTAACTCATAGATAGTAAAAGGAGTAATATTTCTAGTAAATTTGTCAAATTGCCATGTTGTACCATTAGAAACAATACCAAAAACAATAACTCTATTTTCTGAATTTAATTTTTGAGCAACAATCATCTCTGCTAAAAATTGTGCCCAACCCATTTCAAAATTGTCTTGTTTAGCTTCAACTAAAATAAAGTGTGGTCGATCAAAGACAACCTTACCCAAAGGCGAACATTTAGCTAAAATATATTCAGGGAATCCTGATAATTGTTCACCACAACTTAAAGATTTATGACTCCATAAAATAAAATCTTGGCGGTAGATTTTCCAAACTTCTTTGAGAATGGGATAAATAAGATTTTCACAAATAGCAAATTCTGAATTATCAACAACACCATCCCCCATGTTAAATAATTAATAATTAATAATTAATAATTAATAATTACCTCTTCTTAAAACATTGAGGATTGGTTAAAAGGAATTTTTTGGTTCTCAAGGGGAGATTGGATATGGCGTTTAGCGGAGCGACTTGAAAAGCGTTTCGCTTTCCTACGGAATAATTGCGCAAACGCGACATGAAACGCGGCTCTGAAAGAGCGGGAAACCTTGCCATCCCATCCTAGGTCATGCTGCCTCTTGCACAGGAGCTTCTCTAACGCAAACGACCGCTCTCTTGGTCGATGGTCGGCAAGCGTTTGCGCTTCGCAAAGCTTCGAAGTTCGCGTAGCGTCCCGGAGGGAACGGAAACCTCGCCATCCCATCCTGACGGAATGCTGCGCTTTCCGACCGCTTTTTCTCCTTGCTCATGAGAGGGTTTAAACCTTAATTTTTCGGTAAGTTCTAAATCTTCACGGAAGTAATCACAAATAGCAAAGGTTATTTCCCTGATAAAATTCTATTCGGTGTAGGTAACTTGAAATATTTTAAGAACCTCACCAATAGTTTTGAAATTACTGAAAGCCATTTTTTACCTCTTCAATAATTAATTTTATTCTTAGCAAATTTGAGAATTAATTCCGAACCTCATAGCAGCAGTTATTAATAAATAACTCCTATTTACAAATTTAGTCAGTTTTAACAAATTTTGACTATTGATATAAGTGCCTATGCAAAATTAATTACACATCCTACTGACTCTCTTTTGCCTGTAGCAATAGTGCCTATTGCCTCTCTCAACTAGGAAATTTATTTTCCACAACTACTTGTAACGGTTTTCATATTAATGAGATATACTGACGTACTGATAACTTATAACTAATAACTGAAATGACCTACTCCCTACTCCCTATAAAAACTAATTTATGCTGAACTTACTTAATAAAAGATTATTTTGGTACTTAGCATTACCAATAATTGTAATAAATGGTTGGGCTTTACTACAAATATTCCAATATTTTGGTCGGATAATTACAATCGCTGTTTCTGCAACATTACTCTCATTTTTGTTAGATTACCCAGTGCTTTTTTTGCAGAGACATGGAGTTAAAAGAAACCGAGCAGTTATTTTAGTATTTTTAGTAGCATTAGTAATTATATTAGTTTTGGGAATTATTCTGATTCCCCTACTATTAGAACAACTTACGGGATTTATTGAAAAACTTCCTAGTTGGCTCGAATCTGGAAATCAACAATTAGAATTATTTGACCAATGGGCATCTAAGCGTCAATTACCGATTAATTTCACAGTTTGGACAAATCAATTTACAGAAAGTTTATCTTCTCAATTGCAAGATATCACAGGAGAAATTATTAGTTTTGTTGTTAATACAGTAGGTAGAATTTTTGATATTTTAATCACCATAGTTATTACTTTTTATCTAATGCTACATGGCGATCGCCTGTGGAATGGGATATTTAATTGGCTGCCTAATCACCTAGAGATTCACATCCGTAAATCATTTAGACAAAACTTTGAAAATTATTTTATTGGTCAAGCAACACTAGCTTGTTTGATGGGTGTTTCTATGACCGTAAGTTTATTGTTTTTAGGAACTCCTTTTGGTTTATTATTTGGCATAGGAATTGGGTTTATGACTCTAGTTCCTTTTGGTACTGCTTTGGGTGTAACTCTTGTCAGTTTATTAATAACTTTAGAAAATTTTTGGCTCGGAATAAAAGTTTTAATTGTGATAGTTTTAATCGAACAAGCAATTGAAAATTTTGTTGCACCCAGAATACTAGGAGGGTTTACAGGTCTTAATCCTGTCTGGATTTTACTGAGTTTATTAGTGGGAGCGCAAGTATGGGGAGTTTTAGGTTTATTAATCACTGTACCTGTGGCAGGTTTTGTCAAAAATACTGTTAATTATCTCCGCTACTATGCAGAATTTAATCCATAGGAAAATCAACAAGTCAATAGCAATCCTATTTTAGTTGTAGTATTTTGGTGGTAGTCAGGAGTCAGGTGTCAGGAGTCATAATTTCAAAGGATTTCAATTGAATTTAACTATTAGACATCTCCAGAAAAGAGGGAATAGGGAATAGGGAATAGCGAATAGGTATGGAGGGGGAAAGAACTGATAATTTATGTACGATAATTGATTTTATTTTTTATTTTTGGAGATGTCTATTATCAAACTGGTGACAACCTATTTAGGATTGCTATAATACTATTTCTGAATAGCAATCCTATTTTATTTGTGTCAAAAATCTTGTCACTTTTTGGTAATTAGGGAATAGGCAATAGATAATGGGGAACAGTTTCAGAGTTTATTTCTAGTTTAGGATTGTTATATATAGCAATCAGAAATCAAATGTGAGAATTTTACTGCTGCCTAAAAATTGAGAAAATAGGGGTTATTGGATTAATTTATATTAGTTTTTTCTGTAAGCATTCAGCCGTCAGCTATCAGCTATCAGCTATTGTTTTTGGTGGGAAATTTAAACCCCGCCCTTAAGGCTATACTTTATAAACATCTTTCTTAATATAAAACTCTATCATGGATAGCTTTAAGAACTGGATTTTATTGCTGATAGCTCAATGCTTACTTTTTTCTTTCTTGTCTGTTCCCTGTTTCCTGTTCCCTATTCTCTAAAAGTTTACAATATCTCACAACTCAAATAATATTGCTATATTTTGAATCCCAAACTAATTCATTCTGTCTCCTGACTCCTGTCTCCTGACTCCTGATTCAATATCAACTTTCATTCTGCAAAAATAGTCTTCTATTTTGCTCCGTATACCTTAATTTTTCTTCAATAGTCTGCCAATCTTCTTGTTCAATATCTTGAATAAATCCATCAATTTGGTCACGAAAAGAGTAGAGCGATCGCAACACCTCTAGACGATTATATTGGGCCATCATTCGTCCTAACTCTGGATTGCCCCCTCCCACCCGGCTAGTGTCACGGAAACCAGAACTAGCCAACTCCTGTGCTAACTTAACAACAGTAGGATTAGTCTCACTCATACAGGCAGAAATTAAACTAGCACTGGTCATCACAGGCAAATGAGAGATCCAGGCAACAGCTCGATCGTGTTCCTGGGAGTCACAAAAGAAAACTTGACTCTGGAGCAACCTAGCTATTGCCTCAACTTTCTCTACAGACTCTAGGGGAGTATTTTTAGTAGGAGTCAGCACATAAGGTCTATCCCTAAATAAACCTAACTGAGCTACTTCAATCCCACTTTCTGCTTTGCCCGCCATGGGATGTCCACCTACAAAATTCGGCCAAATTTGAGAAACACCTTCCACAATAGGTGTCTTAACAGAACCCACATCAGTTAGAATTGCAGAGGGAGAAAGAAAGGGAATAAGTTGTTCTAGAGTAGGAATAATACTGGATATGGGAGTACAGATAAATATTAAATCAGCAATAGATAGTAAAGATAGTTCCAAGCTAGCTTCATCAACAGCTCCAAGAGCAATTGCCTTTTGACAAGTTTGTTCTCGACGAGATACCCCAAGAACACGATAACCTAGAGATCTTAAATCCAATCCGACCGAGCCACCAATTAAACCTAATCCAACAATACCTATATTAATCATAATGTAATGGGTTTGACACTCCAAGGACTAAAGTCCCGTGGATTCGTTACTAGGAGCTTTCTATCGGGTTAAAACCACGATTTCCACATTGCTCGAAACGGCCACATTGCCAGCACCGTACCGTAGTAGGAATGGAGCAGTAGGGGCGATTCGCGAATCGCCCCTACTAGGCGGTGCCAATTGCCACTACTCTCTCCGGTCAAAGACCATTGAGGCTGCTTTTTAAGTTGTTGCTTGATTCACTCGCTCGCTCGTTACAACGTGCTGTCTAACGGCTGGAAACATAGTGCTGGCAAGCACCGAGCCACCTTTTCGGCTAGCTCCCTTTAACGTGGATCGTCCACTAGATATCGGGCTTTCACCATGCCATACGAGGTCTTCGTGTATTTGGAGTTAATCATAACACGAATTTGGACTACGCTTTATTGCCCGTCGCATCGTTTCCATCCAGCCGTTAAAATAGGCACTTTTCCCATTTACCGATTTTTTATGATGATACAAGGGTGCGCCCTAATGATAATTGAAGAACTTCAAGAAAAATATGCTGCTGGTGAAAGAGATTTTACTGACCTCAATCTTTTTGAGGCCAATCTCACTGGGATTAATCTGAGTGGGGCAAATCTTAGCGGAGTTAACCTCAGTGTTGCCAACCTAAGTGGTGCAAATTTAACGGATTCTAATCTTAGTAAAGCTAAACTTAATATTACTAAACTTAATGGTGCGCATCTCAGTGGGACAAACTTAAATGGTGCTGATTTAAATGTAGCTAATCTAGTTTTAGTTAATTTGAAAAAAGCTCAATTAATTGGGGCTAAATTGATTAGAGCAGAGTTGATTAGAGCAGAATTAAGTGGGGCAAATCTTTCTTTAGCTGATTTAAGTGGAGCTAGTCTTGTTGAAGCTACACTCCGAAAAACTAATCTTAGTGGTGCTAATTTAAAGGGAGCTAACTTGCGTTTTGCTTCTATTACAGGCTCTAATTTAATAGAAGCTAACTTGCAAGGAGCTGACCTTAGTGGTGCTGACCTTAGCGGTGCTGACCTTAGTGGTGCTGAATTGAGACAAACTAATCTGACTGGTGCTAATTTGAATGGGGCTGATTTAAGTGGGGCTAACCTACGTTGGGCTGATTTAAGTGGTGCTCAACTGAAGTGGGCGAGTCTCAATGATGCTAAACTCAGTGGTGCTGACCTAAGTAGAGCAGATTTATCCCAAGCTAACCTTTTAAATGCTAGTCTAGTTCATGCTAATTTATCAAGTGCCCGTTTAATTGAAGTAGATTGGATTGGAGTAGATTTAACGGGGGCAACTTTAACAGGAGCAAAAATTTTTGGTGCCTCTCGCCTCGGAATTAAAACAGAAGCAGTAAGCTGTGAGTGGCTTGACTTAAGTGCTAATGGAGATAAAAGTCAAGTTTATTCTCTCAATTCTGGGAAAATTAAAAGTTTCTTTCATGAGACTCTTCCTCAAGTGAAGATTATTGTTGATACTCCTTTAGATACTTCTAGTAATTATGCTCTAGCTGCAACATATTATCAACTCAGTAAATATTTAACACAGCTAAATCAACCTCCTTGTATAGAAGTTAATTCTTGTAGAACAATTATATCGTTTCAAATGAACAGCGATGAAAAGCTATTCGCTACTGCTTATATCGCTATTATACCTTTTCATGATTTTGCTAAAACCCAACAGAGTATTATTAGTATTATGAAAATCCTTAACTCTCAAGATACAAATTATTTAACTCCTGTTGTGGCTAAAACAATTCGGCAGTTAAGTACAGTTTTAACTAAATCAATTAAACAAGTTAATCAAATTAAGAAGGATAAAGCATTACTGAAATTTTGCAATGGAATTAAATTTTTTCAGACAGCAACAAAAATAACTATAATTAATTCCAGTGGTAAAAAATTTAATCTCTACCATCATCCTAAATTTGGTAAGCGAATAGTAAATAAAGTTCGTAGAAATCGTGAAGTAGAAACCTTAATTCAATTACCTCAAACAGAACCATATTCTATTAATACGATTATTGATTTTATTGATGGCTTTCATCAATCATAAATTTAATCTCTATAGAAAAATTTTTGAGGAAAAATCAGTATGAATAACTAGCTGATCGGCTATTATTTTTTTTCTCTTTCCAGGTTGATTTTTGGTACTTAACTTAATTAATAAAAACAGCGTTATCATATAATAGCATTCTACAAAAATAATATTACAAATAATACAGGTAAGGAAGAAGGAAGAACCGAAATTGGAAGAAGGTGAGAAAGAAGTAAGAAAAATTATCTATTTTGTACTTCAATCAAATCAATAACTTTGTACAAAAAATAAGCAGCGATTATCAGGGCTAACTTGATTTGTAGCCAACATTTATCAAACTGATATAATCTCAAGTAAATTAATTATAAACAGAAAATATTCCATACAAAATCTCTACATTAATGTAAGCATTCAGCTATTAGCAGTCAGCTAGCCTCCTGGGTTGTAACTCTATTAACAGCAAGTAATGAATAATTTCTTTTAAGCTCAAAGGAGCTGACTTTGGCAATAACTTTTAATTCTTTCTCTATTTCTCAATTGATTTTACCTCTTCCTCTTAATCAATAGCCGATAACGCAGTTCTTCTGGAAGAGGCTGGCTAATAGCTGATGGCTGAATGCTTACATATTAATTCAATATTTTTTATTATTGTCAATTAAATGAATATAATATTGCAGTTCATTCTGTGGTATTTGAGCCACAGTAGAAGTAACTTTAATACAAGTTTTTGAAGTATCAAATTAACGTTTTATTTTTGTTAGGGCAATTTACTATAATCACTATAACACATTTATATGGAATAGACTGTATAATGTCAAAAAAACAAAGTCAAACAATATTAAGGATTTTATTTTTTTAGTTCCCTAGAAAGGCAGCAAAGTAAAAATAGTATATTTTAGCTATTCAAATCTATGCTCCGGGCAAAAAAATCAAGTGTCAAATATATTCTAAAAGTATGAATCGAGAAGAAATACTTCAACAATACACAAAAGGAGAAAAAAACTTTACAGGTATTATTCTGTGTGAAGCAAATCTTAGCAAAGTCGATCTCAATCAGATTAATTTAAGTCAAGCAGTATTAAATCTGACTAATTTCAGTGAAGCTAATCTTAGTGAAGCTAACCTGAATGGAGCCAAATTAAATGTATCCAGACTGACTAAAACAAATCTGATCCATGCTAAACTTAACGGTGCAAATCTCAACCTTGCTAACCTAATTCAAGCTAATTTAAGCAATGCTGAATTGATAGAAGCCAAGCTAATTCGGGCAGAGTTAATTCGAGCAAATATGAGTAATGCTAATCTCAAAGGCGCTAATTTAACAGAGGCTGATTTAAGAGAAGCTATTTTAAAACAAGCTAACCTACAATTAGTAGATTTACATTCTGCCCTTTTACGAAGTTCTTGCCTAGCAAATTCTAACCTAGAAAGAGCTAATTTACATAGAGCAAATCTTAATAAAGCTGATTTAAGAGGAGTCAACTTTAATAATGCTGAACTTACACAAGCTAATCTCTCTCTCTCTAATTTGAGTCAGGCTAATTTTAAAGGAGCTAATTTAACAGAGGCTGATTTAACAGGAGCTAATTTGAGTGGAGCTAATCTTGATTCAGCTATACTCAATAACGTAAATTTACATGGTGGAAACTTGTATAATTCTAATTTATCTAATGCTATTTTAGTTAATGCTGATTTAACCAAAAGTAATTTAATTCATGTTAGTTGCGAAGGAGCAGATTTAACATCAGCAACCCTCACAGGTACTAAGCTCTATGGAGTATCACGATTTCAAATAACTGCTAAAAATATTACTTGTGATTGGGTTGATATGAGTGTCAATGGTGACGGTAGTAAAATTATCAACTTGACTCCAGAAAAATCTAAACTTTTTTTTAATCCTACTCAACCAACTGTAAAAGTTATAGTTGATACACCTCTAGATCCTGACTCTCATTTGGCTTTGGCTGCTATCTATCGTCAAATTTATAAACAGTATAATCTTTTAGGATTACCTCCTAATATCGAAGTCAATTCTCAAAAAACTCGATTATCAATTCGAGTAGATAAAGATGAGCAGTTATTTACTACTGCATATCTAATGATTTATCCATTTAAAGTATCTACATTAACTCAAAATTATTTTTTAGAATTAATCGATCGAATTTCCCAAGACTACTCTAGAAATTTAGATGTCAGAACATCAAATCGTTTTGCTAATATCAGGGTAAATCTTAATAAAATGAAAAGAATAATTGAGGAACTCAAAGCTAATAATACCCAACCTCTTCAAATACTAAATTTAAAGTTTTTTAGTTCCCCGCTGAAAATTAGAATAATAAATTCAATAGGGCAAAATTTTTGCCTGACAAATAGTTTAGATTATATCCAAGTAATATCTGATTATTTAATCAAAAAAAACATAAATAAAGAAGACTTAGTCAACTCTTTTATAGATAATCAACAATTTCATAAAAGCTTAGTATTATTTGTCAAAAATTTTTCTTAATAACTTGATTTTACTGTATAACATTTGGAACTGAGCGAGGCAAAAAAAAATAATTTGATCGAAAATACCAAATCTCAAAAGTTTTGCCACATATTGTTTTTGCCATAAGTTACAATTAAAAAGCCATAAGTCAGTTACTTTGAAAAATGGCAAGTAACAAAGAAAACATCAGTAATATTTGCTATTAGGTGTGGGGGAAAAAAGCTGAATCAATTGTTTATAGAGGTTTTCAGGTAGATGAAGTACATAGTCAAAACCACAACCCTTGTAGGGACGTTCCATGGAACGTCCCTACTTTGTTCTACTAAAATGAAAACTTCTGTAATTTATGGTACTCATAGTGATACATCTGTAAAATAGCCTAATTTAATACCAATTTGATTAAAGAATGTTACAAAACTGTGGTTATAGGGAATAGAGAATGGGGTATGTCAGTAGATATTTATCCCAAATGAAGTCAAAAACCCTTTATTCCAACCTTTACCCATCTTATACACAGGTTTGATTTTTTATTGACAAATACGCCCTAAGAGAGTGAATGAACAAGCAAAGATTAAGATAGCGCTTAGTGCTTAATCTGAGGTATGTTCAGCGGGTTATGGCTCCCAGTTAAGACTTTAGTTCCTGAGCATAGGTATTGTCGCCTAACCCACCCCAAGCCTGGATTTAATATTCCTTTTACAAACAGTCTCTAATTATAATCATCTTAAAAACAATTGAAAAAGCTATAGCGTTTCTCAGTAAGCGTGAGGTACACTTTTCTTTTTTCTTTCCTTTTCCTTGTTCCCCCTATTACCTAACAACTAGAATTTTGTACATCATCAGTATAAGAATTGCTATATCCAGTAAACTTGACTACTCAATAACAAATGTCAGAAGAAATATTAAAAAGATACGAATTAGTTAAAAAATATACACAAGGAAAAAGAAATTTTGCTGCCATCAACTTGACAGAAGTAAACCTGAGTCAGATGAACTTAAGCAAAGCTAATCTCACTAATGCTATTTTATTTGTCTGTAATCTCAGTGGTGCCAATCTCAGTGAAGCAAATCTTACTAAAGCTAATCTCAATATAGCGCGTCTTAGTGGCGCCAATCTCAAAAAGACGATATTAAATCAAGCAACTCTCAATGTGGCCAATCTAGTCCGAGCTAATCTGAGTGAAGCTCAATTAGTAGAAGCTACCTTAGTTAAAGGAGAATTAGTTAGAGTAGAATTAACTCTGGCTAATCTTAGCCGAGCCAATCTCAGTGGTGCCGACATGAGAGAAGCAAATATCACAGAAGCTAACTTAAGTCAAACTAACCTGAGTGGCGTAAATCTCAGATTTGCTTTAGGACAAAGAACTAATCTAGAAAAAGCTGACCTCCATAATGCCGATCTGACAAAAGCCAATTTAGAAGAGGCTAATTTTACCAATGCTGAATTGAGACAAACCCACTTAAGTATGGCTAATCTCAGGAATGCTACATTTAATGGGGCTAATCTCAGGTGGGCTATTCTCAATGGAGCTGACTTAACTGATGCCGACCTCAGTAATGTTAAATTGAGTGGAGCTAATCTTCGCGGAGCGAATTTAACCAATACAAAATTAACTAATGCTAGTTTAGTTCATGCTGATTTAACTGAAGCCAATTTAGTCAGAGCTGATTTAGTTGGAGTAGATTTATCGGGAGCAATTTTAACCGGAGCAAAACTTTATGAAGTTCCTAGATTAAATCTTAAGGCTGAAGACATTGTTTGTGAATGGATTGATGTGAGTCCTGATGGAGATCGTAGTCAAGTTTATCACTTTAAATCATCAGCAGAATCCAAAAGATTTTTTAACCACAAATCCCCAATAGTTCAAATTATTGTTGATTCAAATTTAGACCTGAAAGCTAATGTTGCTCTTACTACAACTTACTATCACTTGGCTAAGGATTACGATTTTATTAACCGTCCTCCCAGTATTGAAGTTAACTACCAAAGAACTATTGTGAATTTTAGAGTAGACAGTGATGAACTGTTATTTATACTAGCATTTATAGCTATATTACCTTTTGCTGATGCTAAAAAATCTCAAGTTAACATTATAGAAATTGTCAAAAATTACCCTTTACAAAAAATCAATACCAAAATATTAGAATTAGAAATTGGTATGGAACAAATCATCCAAAAAAATCCGAGAATTAAAAAAATTATTGAGTCTGTTAGAAGCAATATTACTTTTTTTTCAGCCCCTACTCAGTTAATTTTAAATAATTCAAGTGGTAAAAGTTTAGTAGTAAGTAGCAATCCAGACTTTGGGAAAAAAATCTGTAAAAATATAGATGAACATATAGATGAACAAAAATTCTCTTTGCCCCCTGATAATAAGGTAGCTGATTTTATTAATAGCTTTTATCACTTTGGTTAAAATCTGTGATCGAAGTAGAAGTCCATCAATCCCTGCTAAATTTCCTGCAATCGCAAAATCAACCTTACTGGCCTCATAATTTAACAATGGCACGGCTAGTAGCAAGAGCTTTGCGACTTGGGCGTAGTGCCTTAATTCAAACAGCTTCTCCACCAGGTAGCCATAATCAACAATATCAATTAAGTTATCTGCTACCAATCTTAATGTGGCCAAGAAAAACAATATTAGTCGCTCCTCAGCCAGTACAAGAACATTTACTAACTGTTGAAATTCCCAGATTACTGGCAAACCACTCTCAGATTAGTCCATTACTTCCCAACAAAGCAATCCAAACCTATCCGCCACAAGACCATGATTTTAATGGACTACTACTGATGACGCCCGAAGCTTGGTTAGTTAGCCAATGTCAGGATAACCAATTTTCTAAAGGTATTCCGACAATTATTGATTGGGCAGATAATTTAGAAACTTGGGTACAAAATTATTTAACCACTAGCTTTTTCCCTACTGACTGGAATCAACTGATGGAAGTTTATTCTGCTCAAGCTGACTTAATTCGTCAGACAAGGATAAACTTAACGCGATCGCTCTTCCAACATCCAGTTAATCCCTACAGTTGCTACTTGATTGAAAAACATGAGCAACAGATTTTACAAAATCTCATCGAAAGTTTGTCATTACCTCGTGAGCATTTGAATAATGATTTTTGGTTTCAGTGGCAAAGCAATGGACAACTCAGGTGGGCAGAAATTCATCGCCAGAGAGGATCGTTTTCTTTATACTGCACTCCTTATGATTTATCTGAAGCTCTCAAGAATATCTGGACTCAACAACCTGTTGTGATTATTGGAGGAGCATTAGACCTAGAAGTGAAAGCTTATAGCTACAGACAGATGATGGGACTAGGGGATCTAACCTGCGTTAAATTTTCCCCCGATCGTCGCAATGAGATGATTCAACTATATTTGCCCAATGGCTTACCAATGCCAAATACACCTCAATTTCAAGCAGCATTAATTGCAGAAATTCGGACTTTATTGTATATCAGTTCTAGTGCTATAGATGGATTAATAGTCATCCTCATTGGAGATATACCACTTAAAAATCAAGTGGGTGCTATTTTTGCCTCTGAATTTGGTTCTCGAGTTCAAGTGGAAACTGTTTCTCCTGAAGAAAATGGAATTTTAATTACTGGTTGGGAGTTTTGGCAGGAACATCAAAGAGAACTTAAAGCACCTAAATTATTGATAATTACTACTTTGCCCCTTCCATCTTTGGAACATCCGTTGGTATCTGGACGAGTAAATTTTTATAAGCAACGGGGTTTAGATTGGTTTAGATTATACCTTTTACCAAAGGCACTACAAGAGTTGCAACGTGCTATTGCTTCTGTGCGAGAATCTCAAGGTGTCGTTACTGTGTTGGATAGTCGTGTGATTCATCGTAGTTATGGCAAGCAAGTTTTAGCAGCTTTTAGTCCCTTTGCCAAAATTGATTACTTAGATACTACATGGTTATAGCACTATCTGCAAGTCATACCATTTCACAGAATTCAGAATTCTGAATTCTGAATTCTGAAGTTAGATTGGATAGGCTAAAAACTTTTACAAGAGAAAGGTTTGAGGCAATTATTTGACATTTAAAGTTTGAAACTATTTGTGACATCTTTAAAGTGAATTGGTATCAGATAGGGGAGCATTCGGATTGGCGAGCTACCGAAGTCAGAAGTCAGAAGTAATATCTGACTAAGTTTTCGGTGAGGAAATGTTGCGCAAACAACCCCCTAGTAATGTCCGCCCCCAATGCTTCGACTGCTATGACTTGAAGAAAGAATAGGGAGTAGGGAGTAGGATTAATTGAGTATGGGAATTCAACTCTGAGCAAATTGCTGTATGATGTAGAGTTTTGGGTATGAAACCCAAGGGTGGACTTGAAAGATTTGATTTCCGATTCAAAGGTTCCCTGATGTCGCCCTACCGACTACTGCTGTACAGGAGGCTCTTAACCGAAGGTGGATAACCTTAACTAAGTCAGAAGTCAGAAGTCAGAAGTTGCTTTTGCCAGGGGGATTAGAGCAACCCTCCAAAAACATTTCGTCTTGGAAGGCGGGGTTAAAGACCCAATTATTTTGATTACTATAAATTTACTATTGCTTGATTAATAAATAGATTAAGAACTAATTCTTAAAGTAAACTTTTTTGATACTTTTTTTACATAGATTTAACAAACTGACTTTATTTTTACTGATAATTATTGTTATGATCTAGATATAAATTACTGAATAAAGGTTGAGATAATTTATGGGTGAAGCAAAGCGTCGTAAAGAAGCACTAGGAGAAGAGTACGGTCAAGAAACACGGTTTATTTCTTGGCTGCCAATTACTAAAAGTCAAAGTCAACAATTTATGCAGTTAACTACAACTGGTGCATGGATTGGTATTGGATTCCTTATTTTTGGCTGGTTAACAGTTAGATTTATTGGTCCGGCTTTTGGATGGTGGCAAGTTGAATAACTTTTGGTCTACGAAGCTAGATAAAAGTTCAAAAAAAATCTTAACTAATTCCTGATTTTAAATTTGCTAAAGATTAATAAAATTAGTTTTTTTGCTAAGATACTCAAAAATCTTCCCAAGGATATTGACTTGATTAAATTAATGAAAATGAATATGTACTTATAATTTAGCCAAAATCAATATTAATTAATCTTGGCTAATTTTTTTAACATTTATTAAATAGAAAATCAAGATAGAATTTGTGAGAATATTTTGCCAATAATGATAATTTTGAGCGCAGATTAATTCCTAATGAATAGGTGTCAAAAACGACTGAATAAATCAAATATTCAACAGTGGCTAGCTAAAGTAAACATTTGTTATTTATAACTTGAAGTGATTGGATTAGACTGAAATTAACAAAATAAATAGCCATCAACATGATTTGATATCCCTAAATCTTGATTGAGTCCAAATATTTTGTTTAGACAAAGTCTCAAATAATTCCAAATTAACAACAATCCAAAATACCCTAGAAAAACTTAGATTTTATTTGGTTAAATAAAATTACTATCGGATTGCTATTAATAACTCTTGCTTATAGCTATTAATTTGTCTAGATACTGTTTGACTTATAGGGATAATTAATTATTTATATAATTTCACAATTTGAGTTTCTCACTCGCTGATTTCAGGAACTAAATTTAATGGTTTGAGTCTAGAAAATACAAGCATTTAGCTGAATGTTGTAGTTGATACTTTGCTCAAAAATCCTATCAGTTAGCCTAAGATATATGGTATTAAAGGCCATTTGAGAGATATGCGAGAAAAGATAATTAGGTTTATACTATTTCATAAGTTAAACACCAAAATTTTATAAAAACTTAACAAAGTCTAAAATATAAGGGTGTGGTGATAGGAGGATAATTGTGTTTCAGAGACTTGCAGAACAACATCGTCAATTTGTACAAGACCTAGTAATGAATTTACAAGCTCTGGCAATTGTGCTAGAGAATAGAGGATATTTGGCATCCTGTTACACTTGTGGAGGTCAAATGAATAGTGCATCATTTATGGTCAGCCTGGGAGAAAATCATCTGATTCGCTTTCTCGTATCAGATTATGGCATTACATGGACAGAGATGCGAGATGACCGTGAATTAATGAAATTAGAAGGAGCTGAAGCAATTAGCCAGCTACAAGAACTAGCTAATTTGCTGAAAAATCAGATTCAGCCTTCTCAAAAACCCAATCAACTTCGGCAGGAAGATCTAAGCCTGAATAAGGCCATTTAGTCTAATAGTTATCCTGGGTTAGACCTAGTGGTTGTAATACTAAATTCAAAAAAGATAGTTACATTAGAATAAGTGCAAAACTTTTAACAGACTTTCTGCCAACTGTAGACTTGTAATTGAAATTATAGAATTGGTGGAATAAAGAATTTATTAAACTCATGGTGGCTTTGTTTAATTCATTAGCAGCAATTTGACTCTAATCAAGAAAAATGTTATGAATCCATACTTCTTGAATCTGTGATTCTGACTCCTGACTTCTAAGAAGAAAATACTTTGTAGCAGTATTTTTTGAAACTCTTATAACCCAGATTTAATATTTCTAGAAATTTACTGTATCTATAATCTAGAATTAGATTCTCTACAAGAAAAAGAAAAGGATTAATTCAAAGGAAAAATATTTCTTTTCTCTTGGTCGATTCGATATAGCGTTCCCTTCAGGACTCGAGACAAGAGAAACCTGCTCTGGCAAAGTCGCTCCGCAATTCAAGTTGCCGAGTCGCCGAAGTGCGAAGTTATGCCCCAGCAAAGTGCGTTTGCGTTTCGCGCAGCGACATGAAAAGCATTCCGATAGGAAAGTTCTGGCACAGCAGAACTACAGCTTTTTTGACTATCCAAGGGAATGAAAAAGAAAATTTCGATTTTCAAGCCTCCCTAATTGCTGGAGATACTATTTTGCTACCGCACAACTTTTTCGTTTTTCATGTTCCGTAGGAAAACGCTACGCGACATGAAAAACTCAGTTCTGACCCTAGGAGGCTAAGGGAAATGACCAGTGCCATTATTATTACAGATTTGGCCAATACTCTTAAGCAAGTCAGGACTTACGGACGGGAATCCAGAAACCCAGTTTTTTCTTAAATATATTTTCCTAAATATATATTGTTAAAACAAACAATTTCTCATAGCAACCGGGTTTCTTTGGGTAAGTTCTATAAGTATAAAAATTTGCAACCTAATAATTGCTGTAATCCAGAGAGGAAAAGCTAATTGTTTAGTAAGCTGACAATGTAGCTTAACCGGATGTTAATCTATAGATATAAATTAAGTTAAAAATTTAACATTAGCTGGACACAAATTACTATTAATGAAGTATATAGAGGTCTGGCAAAATAGGAGAGTTGATTGCAAACTATGAGTCCTCTAGAATCTCAATGGCAACATTTCTTTGTAGACACCAATAATATCCGCCTACATTGTGTTACTCAAGGTGAGGGAGAATTAGTCATACTCCTTCATGGTTTCCCAGAATTCTGGTATTCTTGGCGCTATCAAATGCCCGCATTAGCCCGTTATTTCAAGGTTGTAGTTCCAGATTTACGGGGCTACAATGATTCCGATAAACCAGATAATGGTTATGACTTGGATACTTTAGCTGCTGATATTCGGGGACTAATTGAACGTTTAGGTTATGTTAAGGCACATATTGTTGGCCATGATTGGGGAGGGGCGATCGCATGGCATCTAGCTCAAAAATTTCCTCAATACTTAAACCGTCTAGCAATCTTGAATGCAGCTCATCCACAAAAACTGATTCAAGAACTGGCAGGAAATGTAGATCAAATACGCAGAAGTTGGTATATATTAGCTTTTCAAGTTCCTGGAATTCCAGAATGGTTAATTCAGCAAAACTTAGGAGAATTTATTAAAGGAGTTTTCCAAGGACAAGCAATTCGCAAAAGCGCCTTTACTGCTGAAATTACTCAGATTTATCAAGCAGCTTTAGAGAAACCAGGAGCTTTAGTCGCTGCAATTAATCACTATCGTCAATTTCTTTTGCCTCAAAACTGGCTGAAAAACTTCAACCCTAAGCCAGAAAAAATTACAGCACCTACTTTAATTTTATGGGGTAAAGAAGATTATTTTTTAAGTCAAAAACTTACAGAAGGTTTAGATAAATTAATTGCTGCTCCTTTCTGGTTAAAAGTTATTCCTGAGTGTGGTCATTGGATACAACAAGAAGTACCCCACACAGTAAATCGAGAGTTGCTGAATTTTTTTGGGAAAAAATAATCAAAAAATAGGTTTGTATGAGCATATATAAGTATATTGACATCCTCCCGACGCTGCTCTCACGAGACAGCGCGGGATTCCCTAACAGTGATGCTAGGGACTTTCTGCTTCAATGCACCCGCCTGACGAGATTTACTCCCAGAAGGTCTTACAGTCGCTCCAC
>NZ_JAAHGT010000619.1 GCF_010672385.1 Okeania sp. SIO2F4 | reverse complement strand
TAAATTGATTTATTCGGTTTATTTCTTCTCTGTTGGAAAGACTTGATATTTTATTTATCAGTAATTATCTGAACTTGAGATTACTCTAAAGTAAGCATTTAGCTCTTAGCAGTCAGCTATTACCAAATAATGAATAATTCCTTCTAAAATTAAAGGAGGGTACTTTGGCGGTAAATTTTAATTCTCTCTCAATTTCTCAATCTCAATTTCTCAATCTCAATTTCTCAATTGCTCAATTGCTTTTACCTCCTACTCTCATTAATAGCTGATAGTTGAATGCTTACACTCCAAATAAATTTGTAGTGGAAACAAGAGCTTTTTTTCCATGACAGTTTAGCAACAAAAAATTCTTTGCCAAATAAATTTTTAGAGCTAGGGAACAGGGAAATGGTAGCATAAAATATATCTGAGCATAAATAAATATATAGCAATCCCCCCCATTGTTTGTGAGAATTTTTATCACAGTTAATTTTTACTGAAAACCTCTGAAATTATGACTCCTGACTACTAACTGCCACCAAAATATTACAACTTAAATAGGATTGCTATACAGATATTTTTGTCTACCAAAAAATACCCTATTCTCGCCCAATATCCACTAATACTTTTAAAACTCCCTTCTTCTGAGCATGAGCAAAAGCATCCATTCCAGCTTCTAAAGGATAATGAGCTTGGATTAATGGCCTAACATTAACTTTATGTTGTGACAAAAGTTCTAATGCTGGTTCAAAAGGTCCGCAACGAGAACCAACTAAAGTAATTTCATCCACCACCAATGAGGAAATATCCAAACTCAGATTCCCTGCATAAGTGCTTTTGAGAACTAAAATACCACGGGGTCGGAGAGCGCGACGAGCAATAGCAAACCCTTCTGGGTTACCAGTACATTCGACTGCCACATCAAAAGCTCCTGTAGTAACAGCATCAGCAAACCCAGTTTTAATTCCCCGCTCCTCTAAATTTGCCAGTTTTTCCTGATGACGACCAATAACTAATAACTGACAGTCAGTTAAAGCTAAAGTTTGTGCGACTAACTGTCCGAGTTTACCATCCCCCACTACTAATACTTTATCTACTGGGCAAATTTGTATTTGTTGTTGAATTTCCAATGCTGCTGCGACTGGTTCAGTAAATGTAGCTTCATCTGTTGAGATACTATCAGGAACTGTATGGAGATTTTTGACTGGCAAGGTGAGATATTCGGCAAAAGCTCCGTTACGGTTAACTATTCCTAAGACTGTCCGATTTTCACAGTGGGTAGGTTGGTTGCTCAAGCAAAAGCGACACTCACCACAAGCAGCATTAATTTCTCCGACTACTCTTTGATTGAGTAAATTTTCTGGTCCTTGTTCGACCACACCGACAAACTCATGGCCTAAGATTCCTTTGTAGGGGTAGTAACCTCTGAGAAGTTCTAGGTCTGTATTGCAAATACCTGCCCGCAAGACCCGGACAAGTGCTTCTCCTTCTGGGGGTTCGGGTGTGGGGAGGTCAGTGCGAAGTTGAAGTTGTTGGTTTTCTAGCCAAATTCCTTTCATTGTTTATTTCTCTTTTTTGGGTAGGTTTAATTAATTTGATTTTAGGCGAGTAGTTTCTTCAGGGTTTCACTAATAATATTCCAGTTAAACCAAACAAAAAATTACCTTTAACTAAGGAAATAATTCCTTTTGGAGAACCTCTGCCAGACTTTAAATTGCCTCAAGTTTACCTAAATAACACGGGAGCATGAAAGCCATCGTCTTTTAAGGGATGGATGAAAGGCGAGGAGTCGGATTTTAATGCTAAGTATTCCAAAAAGCAACGTTGAAACCCCCCATGTTTGAACCGAGGCATGAAAACAAGGGAATCGTTGAGACTAGACAACTTTAGTAGTCCTGTGCTATGTTTATCAACAATAACTTTTCCCACGCCAGTTTCCAATGTACTCTTGTCAGCAAGTTTTAATAAATAAAAATTCTGAATTAATACTATATTAACCTTCTTGTGCGAACAATCTCACAAGCTGACTAACATGGGAATATATTATGGCAGACAATTATTTTTCAAAGCCAGGAAAAGTATTGGCATTTTGATTTGGAAAAGGTCTATAAAAATAACTATCCAGACTCAAGTTAATCATTCGCTCTTGAGCACAACAAATATTGAGAACTGTAGCTGAATCCAAAGCGTTCTTATTATAGTCTCATTAAAGCTTATACTGAAGGTAAAATTGCAGACAAACCAAGAATACCTAACTATAGAAAAAAAGGAAAACTCAGATTAGCTACAGTTAGTTATCCAGCTCAAGCATTAAAACTCAAAGGTAATCAAATAAGGGTGCCACGCTTGTAATACTTGTAAGGGTGGGTTTGGGATAGATAGCTTCTTAGTTCCTATGGCTAGATTACTAGCATTTTCTGCTCTCAAAGAACTGAGGCTATTACCCAGAAATCGATGTTTTACCCAATAATTTGTCTATGAAAAAATAGTAATTAAACCTCAACTAAATCAAGAAAATATCGACCTAATAGACCCTGGTTTAAATAATTGGTTGACCTGTGTATCTAATGTCGGTACTAGCGCGGGTTGTAGATGGGAAACAGCTCAAATCAATGAATCGCAATGACAACAAACAAGTATCAACTATTAAAGAAAATCAACCGACTCGATTTTGGTCAAATAAACTAGCTGCCATTACAGAAAAACGTAACCGCCAAATCCGTGAAGGTATTAATAAAGCAGCAAGAATAGTAATTAATCATTGCCGAGAAAATAAGATCGACACAATTGTATTTGCTAGGAATCAAGGTCAGAAAAATCAAATAGAATTAGGAAAAAAAAATAATTGAGAATTTGTAGGAATCCCTACTGCTAGAGTGAAAAAAAGAATTGGTCAATTATGCTGTGAGTATGGAATAATATTGATAGAAACCGAAGTTAGATGGTGAAAATCTACCAACTGATGGTGAGAAACCCAATGATGGGAAACCATTAGGAAAAAGAATCAAGGGTGGTTTGTATAAAACTGGGAATAATTGGTTGATTAATGCACCCCTGTAATGGGGCTGCAAATATTATATCCTTCCTAATGTGGAGATAATTTATGGTGATAGTTCAACACCAGATGCTAATTTCCAGGTTCAAGCTGAGAATCCAAACGAATCTTCTAATCTCCCAATTACACCAGACAAAAAATAACTTTCAAACAACCAAAAAACTGCTGAAAGAAACATTTCAAAAAATAAACAAGTAGATAATTACGATCGAGCTATACACAACCTAGATAGTACCCTCCGAAGTTGTCTAATACCAACTCATAAGTGGGAAATTTAATAAATTAATACAGCACCTCCCTTTCCATCAACGTAAAACTTAGAAACTTGCTTAGTAGTAGAAAAATTATTGCAAAACCAGATAATCAGACAAACTAAATAAAAATCCAAAGATAGAGCGATCGCCCTCAAAATTTATAGTATGACAAAGCAATTGGAAAATTTTGACTACCTCTAGTGCTATTTTTCTTAATTATTACAAACTTAATTTCAAAAAAACAAACTAAATGGCGATCGCTCAACATAGGCTCCACTAATTAAATTAAATTTTTAGATTGTTTATTCAAATCAAAGCAACCTAATTTATTCAAAGATTATGACAAAATATTTCACGAGCTTGCGTTATTTGAGAGATTTGGTATCATACTCTGTACATAAGATATTATGCCAATGTTGTACATAAATCTCAAAAACACTCTTCTCAAGAAGGCTCTAACCTAGTATTCACGTTAATCTCATCTCAAATATGCCAATTTTCAGAATAATTAGACAACCTCAAAAAAACAAAATTCAGATAGGTGTAAATGCTCAAGTAATTCTAGCCATTGACAAAATAGTAGATGTAAGATTTAAATTCAAGACACTCAATATTGTAGATACAGCCTATTTCATGTAAATTTGGTAAAGTGTTTCTATGGATCGGTGCAACAAAAATGAAACCTAGAATTTGATGCTTCAAAAACCCTTTGAACAGTAATTTATACTGTACTTCATCAACCTAGAATGGTCTGTATCTCTGTTGCGGAAGGACAAAGCTAATTTTTCTAGGGTAATAAAAAGTAATTTCCCATCCGATTGAAGAATTAAATAGAATCATCAAAAATTTTCCCAACTTATCTGGAATTACTAAAAGAATCAAACAGGAAAAGACGAGGCGATCGATCAAATTAGCTGCTCAATTTTTCTGTTAGATTTCTTCTATTAATAAGATACTTAAAGAAGAAGCTAATTTGATCTTGAATTGAGTAAAGCCTGTTTAAACTGAGCTGAACTCTTAAAGTAAATCTCAGGTGTATCAGTTAATCCTAAATCAATAACCTCTGCCAACCTTTTTGGAATAGAAATATCTCTTTCTAGAATAGGTACAGCATTTGTTTGTAAAACCACTAAAAATGGGTCTCTCTCCAAAAAATCACGAGGGTATGCTCCTGTTAACATATGGTAGAGAGTTGCTGCCATTGCCCAAACATCCATTTCAGGTTTCATACAGTTAAAACTAATCACCTGTTGACGGGGAACAAAAACAGGTAATCCTAATGTTAGACCGCTCATAGTTTGACCACTCAAACCAGCTATATCAAAAGCTTTTGCCAACCCATAGTTAGCTATTTTCGCCACACAAGCACCTCTAACATTACCCAGCACAATATTATGTGGTTTTAAATCCCGGTGAACTAAACCTCGTCCCTCACTAAAATTAGTATCACCTTGTTTCAAATAAGGAACTTCAGCATTATGAGCATATTCCAGACCATCTAACGCCTGAAGAATAATTTCTAGAGCCTGTTCAACTGATAATTTACCTCCCCCTCGCTTCATTAAATCTACTACAGTACCACCATGACAATATTCAAAGGTAAGGAAAAAAGTACCATTAAAATAACAATAATCCTTAAATTTAACTATGTGAGGATGATCTAAAGCTTTGGTATTTTCTACCTGCTGAAGAAACATTTCTCTAGCACGTTGACTAACCCTGACTTGAGGCAGCATTATTTTCAGCACTAATAACTCCCCACTATCCTCATTCAAAGTTAAATAATCTTGACTGCATTCTCCACTGCTAAGTTTTTTAATAATAGTATATTTCTGTAAAGCTTTGAGACTAGGCTCTCCTTCATTAGCTATTTGTTGCAGATTTTTGACAATTTCCTGTTGGTTAAATTGAGCGGTTGTGGAACCATGAAAAACTTTTGATTCAGCAATAGTTTCATCCTCATCCTTAGTACCTAAGTCGTTGAAAAAATCACTTCTATCACCTTCTCTAATTCCTAAGATACTAACTTTTATTGCAGTAAGACCAATTTTAATTTCATCACCTTCACTTAAGTCATATTCTGGGAAATTTAGATGGGCAGCTTGCAGGGGGGTTTGATTTGCTGGGCGCTGCCCGATTTTTTGGCCATTGATATAAGTACCATTTTTACTACCAAAGTCACGCACACGGATGTCAGGAGGATTAATATCCAATAAACAGTGGTATCGAGAAATAGTCCGATGAGCTCGATCATTAGGTAGTTGAGGATAACAGTCATGGGAACGACCAATAACACAGGTAGTACGCTCTTCAAAGATGAACTGCTGACCTTTGATACTGCCTTCAGTTATTGTGAGGATAATTTTTGCTGACATCTGTAATCTATCTATTTAATAACTAACAATTAATCGTATTTTCTTTACTTATAAAAGTGTAGATAAATCTGGATATTCTCCTCTTTTAGTTCAAGTTTAATTATTATATATAAGTAGGTAGGCACGAAAAAATCAAACTATGTAAAGATAAGTAAATACGGAAAGTTGATCTATCAAGGTGATTTTTTTATGGGCGCTCGTTTCAGGATTTTTCTCACTCGTGAGCAAGACCAAAAA
>NZ_JAAHGT010000618.1 GCF_010672385.1 Okeania sp. SIO2F4 | reverse complement strand
AAAGCTATTTCTAATGTTTATCCAGAAGCTGCTTGTGAGCAAAAGTTGGAAGGTAAAGCTACTGGGAGTGTTAGTTAGTCCAGATGGTACTATTAGTAAAGGACCAAAGTTGTTACTAGAAAGTGGCTCTCCAATGTTAGACGAAACTGCTTTAGATGCAGTAAGAAAGGAATCATTTTCTAGTAGCGATGACTCTAAACTGTATCAGTATGAATTTAATTTTGATAGTTCTAATTGTAGTAGGGAGCAGGGAGTAGGGAGTAGCGAGTAGTGAAAGGGGGTGAATATTTACGATTCATATCTAGATTATGCAACCACTAACACGCACCTGATTTATTAAACACTACCCAAATAGTTTTCCAAATTAACTTTAGATCGTATGCAATAGACCATTTTTCCTGATACTCAATATCCATACCCACTATGTCTTCAAAGTCTTTCACACAAGAACGACCATTTACCTGCCATTCTCCAGTAATACCAGGTTTTACATCTAGTCTGTACCAATGATGAGCTTCATAACGTTCGACTTCATCAACAGTAGGAGGACGAGTACCTACTAAACTCATTTCTCCCTTGAGAACATTCCAGAATTGAGGTAGTTCGTCTAAACTAGTCCGACGCAGGAAATGACCTATAGGAGTTATTCTAGGGTCGTTCTCATTTTTAAATATGTTACCCTTCGCCTCATTTTTGACTAAGTGTTTTAGTTTTTCTGCATTAACCACCATTGAACGAAACTTCTTGATCCGAAAAGTTTTGCCTCTGAAACCACAGCGCACCTGAGTGAAAAATAGAGGACCGGGAGTATTTATTTGCATTAATATCCAAATAGGAATTGCAACTACTCCTGCGATCCCTAACCCGACTAAAGCTCCTAAAATGTCAATTAAACGCTTAGTTTTGCTAGTTACAGATGGATGAAGTATTTGTTTGTATAAGCTAGCTGAGTATTCTTCTTCTAAAACTGCTATAGAGTTCATATTGGAAAATACTGATAAGTCAGATGTATTTGTCATTGTTTACACCCTGATTTGATATTTTTAATTATGATTAAAGGCTTTGATCTCAGGGGTGAGAACTAGACTTCTTGTTAAGAGAGGGGATGGGTGAGGTGCGGAAACGGAAAAGAAAAAAAATAGGGAGTAATAATCTTTTGCTACATAAGGATTTTTACTGATTTTCAGGTTAAATGTTGAGGGTGATTTGCCCAAGTTTAACTTTACTTTCTGCGTATTTTCCTCATCATCCAAGACTACTTCACGTAACCCCTGTCTACTTTTTTAGCTGATTGTCACCCCGTGAGTGATTTTATAGTTCATATTTTAAAAGAGGAGCATTGAAGGTGGTAGGGTAAAATACTCAGCTTTACCAAATCTTCACAAATTTCAGACGTTTTTTTAAAGTTTCTGTGTGGTTTTAATTATTTATCATTTAATACCACTTAATCCCAAAAAATATCCTGTATAATTAATAGTTTTTCCTATTATTATCTTTTTCGGTATTTGTAGATTGGATTAAAAATTTAGTAGTTAATTTTACAAAAAAATAGTTTCAGTAAGAAGGCACAAAAAAACCTGCTAGTCCTCCAGAGTAAATGATGCAACACCTATTGTTGTATTATTGCGATATACGCAATAATACATTATCGGGTAGAGTGCTTCACATAAAACCTTGTCAAACAGGTAGAAGTTGAGAGTAGAAAAAAGGACAAGTCTCTTCAGAGATAATAACTACTATAATTATTGAGCAATCTCTATAGCAGTCCTATTTTATTTGTGTATAAAAACCTTAACGCTTTTAGGGAACAGGGAACAGGGAACAAGTAGGAGTTTCAGGTTTTTTATCTACTTTTTAATTTGTCACAACCTATGCGCGGATTGCTATAGTAATTGAGACTTCAGTGAAAGACTTTAGAATCACTACTGTGAATAATCAAAACTTATTGAGAAATAAATAATGAAACGACTAATTTCTCTAATTATCAGTTTACTTATTCTGATAGCCATCTACTGGAAAATTGATTTTACTGGACTAATAAAAGTATTTGAAAATTCTAACCCTGTATGGATGATAATCAGTGTAAATATGATAATTCCATTGACAATGTTAACTGCTTGGCGTCTACAACAGTTAATGCCAAAAAAGGGTAGAAAATCATCATCTTATCTAAATTTTGGAGAAGCAAATCAATTAATTTTAGCTGCCAGTGTCTTGAATATGATTTTGCCTTCAAAAATGGGAGATATTGTCAAAGCTTATTTTATGAAACAAAGGGGGAATTTAGAGGGAACTTTATCTTTGTCTATAGTGATATTTGAAAAGGCTTGCGATTTAGTTTCTTTGCTAATATGGTGCGTTTTTGGATTGATTGTTTATCCAGAAAAAGATTTATTATTTTGGGTAATGACTGCTGGAGTAACTTTAGGATTAATTATCGGATTATTATTATTATCTTCTCGCAAATTCACCAATATATTTTTTCAAATAGCAAGAAAAATAGCCCCTAAAAAAATATTTTCAAAGATTGATAATCTAGAACTTTCTTGGATAGAAATGCACAGATATTTTTGGTACGACAAAGTACAATTAACCAAAATTGTTACTACTTCAATATTTATCTGGTTCGGACATCTATTACAAATTTGGTTTTTTACTCTAGCTTTAAATGCTTCGGTTCCATTTTTGGCAAGTTTAGCATTATCTCCCTTGGCGATTTTAGCTGGATTACTACCTTTAACTTTTGCTGGAGTTGGTACTCGTGATGCTGCTTTTATTATGTTTTATCAACCTTATTTTTCTCAAGAAGTTGGAGCTGCTTTAGGATTACTTTGTACATCCCGTTATGTATTACCAGCAATTGCTGGTTTACCATTTTTTGGGAAATATTTAATTGGAAGGAAGAAGCAAGAATAAATTTAATTTTCATTAATGGATAATGGATAATGGATAATGGACAATGGATAATTACCTCTCCCTAAAAGGGAGAGGTAAGACGCGGTAGGGAAAAAATTTATTTTTTTCCCCTTTATTGGGGAGGCTTTAAAGGGTGAATTATCTAATTATTTAATTGTTTAATTGTTTAATTGTTTCGGTAAGAAAGAAGAAAGAAGAAAGGAGAAATAAATATTTACAGTCTACTCCATGTAAGTTTGGTACACTGATTCTTGTAGATTAGGTAATTCCAAGTAGTATAAAGAGAGTACATCTATGCTAATAACAAAGGATTTTCCATTTGTTGAAGATTATCATAATCGAATTAATGATTTATTATCTAATTACTATACAGCTAATCATCAAGATTTTTCGGCACTATTAGAACCTTTGAATCGAGCTTTATTTTATAGTCGTCGAAGACTTCGGTCTTTATTAGTTTATTGTGGCAGTGCTGTTGTAGGAGGAATTCCAGAAAACGCTGATTGGATAGCTGTTTTGTATTAAATCATTACTCCTAGCTATGTTTTAATTGATGATAGTATCATTTTTGATAGTGGGAAATAACGTGCAAATTTACCAACACCGAGAATTGAATATGGAGAGATTACACCAATTTTATCGGCTTGCATTTTACAGCTTGAACCGATTTTTTTACTAACAAAACAACAGATTGAATATTCCGAACTTAATAAACTTAGCAAGATATTTTATGAATCAGCAAGTAATACAGTGAAAGGTTCCCATGCTGAACACAAACTCTCAAGTTTCCCTTTCGGTAAACTTATCGATGAACACAAAATCATAGAAACTTCTCGCTTACTTACAAGCTCTCTTTTAATTGGAGCAATTACTTCAGGGGGAATTATTGGAGGTGGAACAAATCATCAAATAGATGAGTTAAGTAACTTTGCAGCGAATTTTGGTATTGCTTATCAACTTTCTGACCATATAGTCGATCTCATGGTAAATAATAGACAAACTGGTAAAGATAACTTTTCGGATATTAAAAACAATCAAATCAATCTTGTTGTAAATTATTCTCTACAAATGTTGCCGTTTGATTCTTCAGCATGAAAATAAATTATAAGTATACTTGGAAGTTATCCTTCGTTGGATATGCAGCTTAAATTAAAGGAAATTTTTAAAGAAACAGGGGCAATTCAACATTGTTTAGATATTATTTCACAATACAATGCTCTAGCAACATCTTCTCTGCAATAGTTACCCGATCATAAATATCGGGATTTCTTGATGAAATTACCTGGTATTTATTTTGAACAACCGATTAGCAATATGAAGGAATAATAAAACTAGAGTGGCTTTACTTTTGAAGAAGGAAGAAGTAAGAACATAGAAAAAAGCTCCTGTGTAAACCAAATGTATTGCGGCGCGATGGGTGTACCTCACCAACATGCAATCTGCTATATCTAGGATAATTTTAGTTGTTTTTGGTTGTATTTGAGGATGGAAATTATTAAAAATAAAAAGTTATATTTACCAGATTTTCAGTTTTTATTTGACAAACCAATACTACCTTTTTTAATTATTGCTTTTGGGGTAGCTATGAGGTTGATTCAATATTTAGCTAATCGTTCTCTCTGGGCAGATGAAGCAGTTTTAGCTTTAAATATTGTCAATCGTTCTTATTTGGAATTACTCCAACCTTTGGATTATGACCAAGGTGCGCCGATTGGTTTTTTGATGGTAGAAAAATTGGCAGTTCAGATATTAGGGAATAATGAGTATGCTCTACGTTTATTTCCTTTGATTTGTGGCGTAGGTTCGTTGTTTGTATTTTATGAATTAGCAAAAAAATGGATTCCTAAATCTGCCATTCCTATAGGTTTAATTTTGTTTGCCAGTTTGGGATACTTAGTCTACTATTCAGCAGAAGTAAAACAGTATTCTAGTGATGTGGCGATCGCTCTTCTTTTATATCTATTATTACTACCTTTAGTGCAGCAAAAATTGAACCTGGGTCAGATAATTAAATATTCTCTGGTCGGAGCGATCGCTATTTGGTTTTCTCATCCTTCTATCTTTATATTGGCAAGTATAGGAGGAAGTGCTTTACTAATTAATTTTTGGCATAAAGACCTGAGTAAAGTCAAAAAATTATTACTCATTTACTCAGTTTGGATTTTAAGTTTTGTCATGTTTTATTTTGTGTCTTTGAGAAATTTAACTGGCAATGAAACTTTAACAACTTCTTGGGGGGATGGTTTTCCTGGTTCCCCTTTTGATATTATTTGGATGTTAGATGCTTTCGGTAAATTTTTCTATAAACCTTTGGGTTTTAGTAAATGGGTTGATGGGTTAGCTATTCTGGCTTTTTTAGTAGGTTGTCTTTCTTGTTGGTTGAGCAGAAAAAAAATTTTGTTTCTCTTACTTTCTCCATTATTTATGACTTTTTTAGCATCCTTTTTACATCAATACCCGTTTCGGAGTCGTTTGGTTTTATTTCTCACACCATTTGTAATTTTTCTCATAGCAGAAGGTGGAAGTTTTATTTTGACAAAATCGAAATCTCGACCAATCAAAATTATTAGTATTTTCTTGATTATCTTGTTACTCAGGCAACCCTTAGCAAAAGCTATCGATCTGATAGAAGAACCTCTAAATTACTCAGATATTAAACCCGTGCTGAGTTATATCAAAAAACATCAACAACCAGGAGATATTTTGTATGTTTATCAACGAGGAATATATCAGTTTCAGTATTATGCAGAAAAATATGGTTATCAAGAGGGAGATTATATTATTGGTGTGGACGATTTAGATAAATATGATGGTCAAGAATTATCAATTACTGAGATGACAAGATATGAAAAAGATTTAGATAAACTCCGAGGGAATAAAAGAGTTTGGTTATTATTTTCTCATACTCATATTCCAGCAGAAAGAAGATTTTTAAATTATTATCTGAATGAAATTGGGATTAGAATAGATACTTTTGAAAAGCCTGGGA
>NZ_JAAHGT010000617.1 GCF_010672385.1 Okeania sp. SIO2F4 | reverse complement strand
TTGGAGGCTGGTGCATTGTTTCGCTTTCCTACGGAATTCTAACGCAAACGCGACATGAAAAGCGCAGCTCCTCTGCAAGAGGCAGCAGAAAGCCCTAATCCGCGATGGTTAGGAATCCCGCGCTGTCACGCAAGTGCAGCGTCGGGAGGATGTCAATTCCGAATATTATTCTCCATTATGTAATATCATGTCCGGATAAGAGCGCGATAGAACTCCGTTCCGCTGGCCCGGTCAAAAAACTTTCTCCTTTTTATACTTTCTTTCTCCTCTCTTCCCTCCTTATTTATAACTATTCAACCGGACATAATATAAAACCTAATTTCTTGAATTTGAGTCTCAAACAAGATGCAAAATCGAATAATTTCTAATCATAAATTACCATACAAACTTTTAGGACTTTAGGGAATAGGTGAAGAGCGAATAGGGAATAAAAATTTGATAATGCCAAAAACTTTGAAGCGATCGCCAAACAGAATGGGGTTTTATCCCTCAAACAATTTTAGTATTTTCGGCTATCACCGACATGAAACGATTCACGACATATTTGCATAGCATTCTGAAACAAAGAAAAGGAAAAAACAGAGCTTTGCTGAGGCAATTCTATAGATTGGTATGTGCCATATTATAGTGTCTTTGCCTAGGTCTTGATTATTTTTAGTTTTGAATTAATTAACCCCAACTCTCAGGAAATAGTGAATAGTTGGGGTCTATTTTTTGACAAAATTAAATTTTACCCTCACGCTAACTAATGGCGTAGTCTCTTTGTTGACATCCTCCCGACGTTGCGCTTGAGCTACAACGCGGGATTCCCTAACATCGCTGATAGGGGCTTTCTGCTGCTTCTTGCCTCCTTCGGAGGAGCTACGCTAACAGAGGAGCTGCGCTAACATAGCACCTGCCTCCGAGGACAAACCTCTTTCCGGTCTAAAGGCGCGCTCCACATTACGTCGCCAATCCGACGGCTCCCCTAGACACTGCTAGCCCAGCAGCCTTATTTTTCTACAATAGCACACTATTGTAGATACCGCAATATTGATTGGTTTTCCCATGCGACGCTCCCGTTCCGGAGAGCGCGGGTCAAGGACCAACGTTGAGATAAAATTTTTGACTTTTAACTTTTAACTTTTGACTTTTAAATTGATTAGGCGATCGCCGACTCTTGAGTACGAGCAAAAATCATTCGACCGGCAGAAGTTTGTAAAGAACTTGTGACAATTACTCGCACTTCATCACCAACATATGCACTACCAGACTCTACAACAACCATCGTACCATCATCTAAATAACCAATACCTTGAGAAGGTTCCTTACCTTCCTTACGAATTTTGATTTCAATAGTATCACCAGGTAAATAAGTGGGGCGCATTGCCTGAGTCAAATCATTAATATTTAGTACAGGAACTTTTTGTAAACTGGCAACTTTAGACAAATTGTAGTCATTAGTTAATAAAGTACCATTAATTTCCAGAGCAAAACGAACCAATTTAGCATCTACCGTAGAAATTTCTTCATAGTCTGCAAAATGGATTTGAATCTGAGAAGGGTAGACTTCTTTAAGCCTATTTAAGATATCTAAACCTCGTCTACCTCTAACTCTTTTTTGATCGTTAGAAGCATCAGCGATAAGCTGTAGTTCCTGTAAAACAAATTGTGGTACAAGAATTTGACCTTCCAGAAAACCTGTTTCCAATAAATTTTCTATTCTGCCATCAATAATGCAGCTAGTATCCAAAATCTTAGTAGTACAAGGTTTGAGAGTTCCTTCTGCTACTAATACTGCATCTAGACTGTTAGGATTAATTAGCCGTAAAAAGCCACGACCATGAGTATCCGCAACGTTAACTCCTGTAAAGCCTAACATTACACTGCCTAAAACTGCTACAAGAGGTTTAATGAAACTAAACTCCTGGGGAATAGGCAGTAAAAATAGTGGCGCCAGCATTAAGTTGGCCACTAATAGTCCCATAACTAATCCTATAGCCCGCGTTAATAATAAGTCAACGGGCATTTGACTTACTTTTGCTTCCACTCGTCGATATGTAGTTTGAAATACCAATCCCACTACAAAGCCAATTAAAGAAGTAAAGGCAGATAATACTGAACGTAAGCCTTCGATGTTGGTGACTTGTAGGAGTACATTGGGTGGGAGAAGTTCTATGCTATAGAATCCTATTCCTGCTCCAGCAAGTACAAATGAAATAATAATGATTGCGTCAAGCATTTTTTTAGTTTGTTTTTTTGTTTTATAGAAGATATAGAAATTTCCCTAGGAGGTACTCACCAATAATGATTGAGAACCATAATTTTTGGGCTGCTCAATGTTGCTTCTATTATATCTTTACAGTTCATGTGCCATTCTTTACGGTTCTCTTTTTATTGGGTTTTAACTTCATTGGAATTTGGTAACCATTAATAATCCAGTTTCCCTTTTACAGTTACTTCTGAAGTATAATTTCTATTTAGGCAGCAAAACAATGTGATTATTTTTACTTGATTTTTAATGAGAAATTCAGGGGCATTACTGATTTTATTGAGGATGACGGTGAAACACTTATACCAAATCGATTAAATGATGTTATAAATAAGGCGATCGGGTTAGGGACTCATAAGAAACTAGATTAATCTATGTTGATAAAATTAAGATTTACCTGGCATCTACTACCTAAAACTTATCTTTGGTAAACTTTTTTTTGATTAGTCTCAAAGTACTTTTCACTTTAATGAAATACATAATACCATGCATGAAAAAAGAGGCGTTGGTGATGGGTGTCTATGATTATGTATTAATTTTCCATTAATGCTAATTGCCTAACTATTAACATTGAGCATTTTATATTTGGCAAAATTTAGGTTTCATAGCTTGATTCACCAACGCCAAAAAAGAATATTACGAATAATTAGCACTATTAAAAGACTCCATCGGAAATGTCTATTTGACGAAAAAGATAAGTTACGACATAAAAAATGGTATCAAACCTATTTATTCTGACTCCTGTACGTCACCCTATCGACGGCTCCCCTACCTGACTTCTAAGAAATAGCCAAGCTATTTACAGCAAACATTTATCAATTTAGTATAATTAATACCCTTAGCATTAAGAGCATAGCTGCATTAAAGCTAGACAATGAACAAATCTATAAGTGCTTTTTTTGACTGTTTACTTAAGTAATATTTCTACCCCCTCAAGAAATATTATTTTTCTGATTTACCCTACTACTGCTCCTCATTAAATTCATAATTGTTTAAGATAGTTTTATAAATGATATAGTTTGTAACTTTGTTTAATAGTGAAAAGGCCAATCGGAAATTACTGCATTCCTAGTTCGGCTTATGTCCATATCCCTTTTTGCCGACGGCGATGCTATTACTGTGATTTTCCGATCTCTGTAGTGGGTGATGGTAAAAAAGGTGATAATTTTTCTCCAATTCAAGAATATGTGGAGGTAATTTGTGACGAGATAAACATTACAAAGTCTTTTTGTCAACCCTTAGAAACTATTTTCTTTGGCGGTGGTACTCCTTCCCTATTATCAGTGGGTCAATTAAGTCGGATTTTAGATACCCTAGAACAAAAATTGGGAATTGTGGCCAATGCTGAAGTTTCTATAGAAATGGACCCAGGAACTTTTGACTTGGAACAGGTCCAAGGATATAAATCTCTAGGAGTAAATCGAGTCAGTCTGGGAGTACAAGCATTTCAAGATGATTTATTGCAGCTTTGTGGGCGATCGCATGATGTCTCAGATATTTACAAAGCAGTAAACACATTGCATCAAGCAGGAATTATTAATTTCAGTATTGATTTAATTTCAGGACTGCCACACCAAACTTTAGAACAATGGCAAACTTCTTTAGAAACTGGAATAACTATTTCCCCAACTCATATCTCCAGTTATGACCTTGTAGTAGAACCAGTTACAGCTTTTGGACGTTATTATCAACCAGGTTATGCTCCTTTGCCTACAGATGAAACAGCAGCCCAAATGTATCGAATGGCACAGCAGTTGATCTCAATTTCAGGATATGAACATTATGAGATATCTAATTATGCCAAGCCTGGTTATCAGTGTATTCACAATAGAGTTTACTGGGAAAATCGCCCTTATTATGGGTTTGGTATGGGTGCAACAAGTTATCTAGAAGGGCAAAGATTTACCAGACCGCGCACGCGGAATGAATATTATCAATGGGTGCTATCGTTTCAAGGTCATAGTATAGAAAATCAGGGTATTGATACATCAAATCAGGATTGTTTGTTAGAAACACTGATGTTAAGATTCCGCTTGACAGAAGGGGTGAATCTATTAACATTATCTCAGCAGTTTGGTCAAGAAACTGTAGAAAAATTATTAATCTATTTACAACCTTATCAAAAGTTAGGGTGGGTAGAATTTCTTAATCCAAAAGGTGTAGTAACCCCTTTCTCTAATAACCAAAAACTTCCGATAGAGGGATATTTGAGATTGACCGATCCTGAAGGTTTTTTGTTCTCCAATACTGTTTTATCAACGTTATTTAGCAAGCTCAGTAATTCTATCAGTATGGAGTGCTAAATTATGAGTATTTTTACTGAGAAAATACTAGGTTTACAGTGGACAACTTAAGTGAAATTAATTTTCTTTAACAAAAGTAATTAAAAATATACTTAAGCGATCCCTATGCGTTTATAATAATTTTATTGGCGCTCAAAGATATCAAGATTCAGTCGGGTTGCTAATCGGCAAACAAAAAATTTAGAGGGAATTTAAAGATTGTGACTATAGCACTAGATAGACTACCAAAACAACAGAGTCAAAAAATTCTTTGTTTCTATGTGAATACTACTCGCAAGATGCAGATTGCTAGAATTAGTAATGTTGAAAATCAATATTGGGAACGTGCAGTTTTCCCCGGAGAACGTTTCTTATTTGAAGCAGTTCCTGAAGCAGAATTAGAAATTCATCAAACTCAAGAAAATGGTGAAATTAGATGTGAACGTTTTTTGTGCAAAGATTTGAAAGTTGATGAATAAGTAATAATTGAAAATTTATCAAGATTAGTTTGATTGAGTATGTTATAATAGTTAGTGATTGATATTTTTTTTGACTCATCACTAACTATTTTTATAGGTTAACTATAGTTAAATTATCAAGTTAATAAGTATACTGAATAAAATTATATAGTCATTTCAGCTTAGACTGAGACAAGGGTTTCTTACAGTGAAAAGGTTTCAGCAGAAAAAAGTGTTTTATTCTTATTTGAAATGAGTAGAAAATCTATATACATAGAGACTTTGATGGAAATATTTCACTACATAATTGAGTTGTCATAGCAAAGCATTAAAGCAATTATTAAATGTAGATAAACTCATGGCGAGGTATACTAAATTTGTAGCAATTTTGAGTACTTGATATATTTTCCTTGTATTGCAAAGGTTCGTAGTTTATTTTTTTATCAAAAATGATTAAGTTCCCTTATCCCCTTTCTCAAATTCGTGAGATACACAACTTTTGGATTTTAGGAAAAGAAAAATACTGTATATTATGAATATGAAAACCACTGTAGTTGGTAGCAGAATAAACTTTTGAATTATACCAGGGGTGACAAATGTTTGTTACAAATAGAAAATCTGATACCAATTCACAAAAATAATGCAAGACTTTACTCAAGACTCCAGTTATTAAATACTAAGTAATACTATTTCTCCATAAAGTTGCACTTAATATTAAAGATGAAAATAGTCAGTATAATAAGGTCAGAACAACAATTATTAAGCCTATTGTTACAGAGAAATAGTATAAGTAATACCAAGCGTGATAAATGTTTGCTACAAAGATCTAGGATAATTTTTAGGAGTCAGAAGTCAGGAGTCAGGAGTCGCATGGGAATTGTTTCAATACCATTTTTTAGTTCGTAAATCATCTTTTTC
>NZ_JAAHGT010000616.1 GCF_010672385.1 Okeania sp. SIO2F4 | reverse complement strand
GGAACACCAGTTACCAACTTAGTACCAATACCATATCCATCAATACAAGCATTTTCCCTCTGAAGTCTAGCTATTTCCCACTCATCGATATCTCCACTAGCAAAAATCGTCACTTCTGGCAGTAGCACTCGCACCTCCTGGGATAATTTAACTAAATCTCCCGAATCTAATCTTACCCCACTCAGTTGCATTTCACCCTGTTTAACTCGTTGTGCCAATAAGCGAGTAGCTGCCAAAGTATCGTAAGTATCTATCAATAAAGGTGCTGTGGGGAAATATCTCTGGAAAGCCTTAAAAGCATCTTCCTCACTACCTTCAACTGCCGATATTGCCATCACTAAAGCATGAGCCATTGTACCTGATGGTTTGCGACCTAATTTCAAAGCAGCCAAAACATTAGAAGTAGCATCCATTCCCCCTGCCAAAGCAGCACGAGCCGCCCAAATACTAGCTTGGGGACTAAAAGCGCGTCTAGTGCCAAATTCTAATAATTTGGTGTCATTTCCAGCAATATCCCGCATTCTTGCTGCTTTTGTTGCTATGAGGGTTTGGTAATTAATTGTATTTAATAGATATGTTTCCACTAACTGCGCTTGCCAAAGTGGTGCTTCTATCCGCAGTAGAGGTTGATTAGGAAATATGGCTGTTCCCTCTGGCACTGCCCATACATCTCCAGTAAATTTAGCTTCTGCTAGTAACGACCAAAATTCATTAGGAGCATTGGTAAAAATTCCCGTTGACTTTAAAGCATCAACTTGCTCGGAGCTAAATCGAAATTTTTCCAGATAGTCTAATGCTTGTGCTAAACCCATAGCGATGAGATAGCCAAAACCTGGGGGCAGTCTTCGCGCAAATAGCTCAAAACTAGCTTGCCGTTGGTCTATTTTTTCCCCGACGTAGCAAGCTGCCATTGTTAATTGATAGAGGTCTGTTAACAGACTGTAATTTTCTGGAGATAGAGAAAGTTCTTTATCTTCTTGTGTCATTTAAAAATCCTCGGTAGTTTGAAAACCCGCAGCACTTTAGCAAAAGTTGGAAGAAGCTTTAAGGGAATATAAAACCTGAAATATAGTAGATATTTCCCTAGGTTTTATACGGGAGCATACCAAAGGGTATAATATAACTTCCTAATTATCAAAATAATTGAGTCTAAAACCCTATGTTGGTTGGTGAAATGTTTTTTGTAAGGTTGCTGAAAATTCCAGTTACAAAAACAACTTCTAACTTCATTAAAAGGCTGTTATTTATATTATAGTATTTTTTACCTAAAAATTAATAATTAATGATTAATAATTAAATGATTCGCGCCTTGAAGCCTCCCCTTGGATAGGGGAAAACAAAGAAAATATTCCTTATATTCAATCCTCTCGGTTTTAACCAGAGGTAATTATCAATTATCAATTATCCATTAATGAACATATATGTCTGGATTCTTTTGATAATTTTCCGAAAAATGATTAGTAACTATCCTGAAAAAAAGAAAAGATATGATTCAAATCAAACTCCCCGAAGCAATCTCATAAATAATTTCTAATCATAAAAGATTGCTTCAGGGTATGAATTTGTTCTGAGTTATATTAATTATCAACCATCCGTTCGCAATGATAAGTAGTAATGATGCTCCGATAATTTTTCTTCAACCTAACCTATTATGCTAGTTTTCTAGAAATGAGTCCTCTTTAATTAATTCTTCAAACTCAGAAACTGAACTCACAGTAATTGTTTCTAAAAGCAACTGTTTTAGCAAAGCTAAGTCATCAATTTTATTAACAGCTTTTACCAAAGTTTCTGGAAAACTATTAAAGCGTCTTTCCAGTAAATCAAGAATATTTTGTCGGTAAGTTTCTTTTGCTCCTCTTTCCAGACCTATTTTTTCACCTCTTTCTATAGCTAACTCTTCCATAGTGCTTAAAAATTCCATTCTTTGTTCCTCCTCTTTATGAAGTCAAAAGTCAGAAGTCAGAAGTCAGAAGTTAGAAGTTAGAAGTTAGAAGTATTTATGAAGTTATACCGAAGTCTGAAGGTTATTCTTTGAGTTTTTTAATAGTAGCGACTAATATTCTAATAATTTATTCGGTTTCTTGCATCAGACATTTCAACTTTTCTAATGATACTATTTCAGCTTCTATTATAACTTCTAGCCAATATTTTGTTTCTCTTGCTTCTTTCAGGGCAATTTCATATTTACTGATAAAATCTATTTTCGATTGAGCTGACTGAGCTTCACTACAATTAGCTCCTACAGAAGTTCCTGACTTTAATAATTGATTTGCTAAAGTTCTACTCACATTAGATTTTCCTTCTAGCCAAGTACAAGCTTTGACTACTCTAACCGCAAACTTTTTTGTTCTTTCCTGAATTGAAATTTGTTGATTACTCAAATTGTAAGCATTCAGCTATTAGCATTCAGCTTATCCTTTCCTGCGGAATGCTGCGCAAACGGAATGCTACGCAAACAGCTTTTTAATAAACGATGTAGCTCGATAGACTTTTAAGGTTAACTAATCGACTTTTACAGTAACTTTTAATTATTTGAAATTTCTAAATTACTTTTTCCTCTTTTAAAGGTAATGAAGCTGAGAGCTGAGAGCTGACCGCTGAATGCTTACCTCAAATTATTTCTCAACCCTAGTATTTCTAACTTTATAGTGATTTTTTTCCTAAATTATATCTGAATTTACCTATTTCAAAAACCTCAAACTTACAACTTCATAAAAACTTCTGACTTCTGACTTCTGACTTGATATTGCTGCTTTCCAAGGTTCATCATAATTAGCTGTTATTTCTGTCATTTCATTGTGAATTAATATTAATGTTTAATTCTCTAAGAGGTTCTATGAAACGTCCTTATGGCTTTAGAAAAGCAATAATTATCAATTTTAAAAATTGTCAATTTACATTATTAGAGATATAATACTTTACTATAAATAGATTAAATAGTCTATTCTATTCAGGAAATCAACCTCTAATAATTGTAGGTAAAAATTGTCCTCAAATAAAACAAATATGCTTCTTAAATATTGGAAACATTTTCTACTAGGATTACTCCTAACATTTGTAATAGGAGCCTGCGGTATTTTTAATAGCACCTCAAAGCAGGAAAAATTACCAATGGTAGATTTAATAATTACTCCTCCACTACCGGAGTGGATAGAACAAATTAGTCCGACGGGAGAAGCTGCTTCTTTAAATCAAATTCGGATTCGGTTTAAAGAGCCTTTAATTCCTTTGGAAACTTTAGATTCTCCAGAACAACAGGAAAAATTAAGGCAGTTTGAAATCTTCCCGGAATTACCTGGTCAATTCCGATTTTTGACTCCGAAAATGGTAGGGTTTCAACCAGCGGAAGCTTTCCCAAAATCTACTAGAGTCAAAGTTACTCTGAAAGCTGGTTTATCTGACTTGAAAAATCATCAACTAGATGAAGATTTAGCCTGGACTTTCAATACTGAAGCAGTCAAATTAACCAATTTACCAACTAGCAAAGAGAAAAATAGAAGACTAGAACCAATTGATATAAATCCGACTCTAAAATTCACCTCAAATGTGGAATTAGATTTAGATTCAATTACAGAAAATTTAAAACTTTTGCCAGATGGTAAGACAGAAAGCTTACCTTTTACAGTTAGTTTAGAAACATTAGAAACTGATGAGGAAGAACAACCTCCCATAGAAGAATTTGACTCTTCTTTGCGTCAATGGAATTATCTGATTACTCCTGAAGTAAATCTGGAAAAAGGTACTAAATATCGGTTGGAATTTGACTCAGGTATTCAGCCATTGAAAGGGAATTTACCTAGTCAAACACCTTTTGTTAGTGAAGTAGAAACCTATTCTAATTTTGAATTTTCTCAATTCAAATTTTCCGAGGGAAGCGGTAGATTTGTTAAAGGTAATCCTATGTTGGAATTTAATCATGGAATTGTGCCTAGTTCGGCAGTCGAAAATATTAGTATTAAGCCAGAACCAAAAGAGACTAAAAATCTGATTCAAGCATACGAAAACTATAATATTGTTAGTCTCAATCCTTGGCTATTAGAACCAGATACAAACTATAAAATTACTATCGGCGCAAATCTCAAAGATAAATTTGGGCAAGTATTAGGAAAGCCTGTTGTCTTAGATTATCAAACAGGAGATTTATTGGGAGATATTTCTGTTCCTTCAGGGTTAAATATTTTCCCATATAGTCAAAATTTACAACTGAATATTTCTACAGTAAATCTGCCAGAATCAGAATATAAAGCAGTTTATAAAGTTGTACAACCAACAGATTTAGTTTACACAGAATCAGCTTATCCCAGAAAAGATAGGAAGAACTTATTACCTGAAAATGAAAAGTGGGAAAAATATCCTGTTTCTGGAGAAAAAAATCAAATAACAGAAGTAGCAGTTCCCCTGCGAGAAAAACTCGGCGGTCAGACTGGAATGTTAGCTTATGGAGTACAAGCACGGACGAGTTCTTATGAACAAAACGGTCAGCAAAAATGGCAGGAACCAAAATTTTATGGATTAGTACAACTAACAAATTTAGGAGTATTTGCTCAGTGGTTTCCAGAGTCGGGAATTATTAAAGTAAATCATCTGGATGATGGTTCTCCAGCAGTGGCGGATGTGGAGATTTATCAATCTCAATTAAATGCTAAATCTCAACCTAGACCTACTGCTTGTGCAACTGGAAAAACTGATGAATTTGGTCTACTAAGTTTGAGTAAGACAGACTTACAAAAATGTATGAACGGTCAGCGTTTTTCTCAAGGACCAGAATTATTAGTAATTACCACAGAAAATAAAGATTGGGCATTTGCTAGTACTAAAGAATATAGTGGTACTTATGGTTATGGGATTTATTCTGGTTGGGATAGTGGAAAACCTGAATCGCGAGGTACTATTTTTTCAGATAGAGAACTTTATCAACCAGGGGAAAAGGTTTGGTTGACTGGAGCTGCTTATTATTTGGAAAATGGTGACTTGAAACAAGCCAAAAGTACAGGTTATCAATTAACTCTAGAAAATCCAGATGGCAATAAGAAAAATTTAGGTACTCAAACGACTAATGAATTTGGAACTTTTTCTCTAGAAATTTCTCTGGATAATAATCAACCATTGGGTTATTACAATGTGGAGGCGAAAGGAGAAAATGATGTAGAAATTTACGGGCAATTTCGCGTCGCTGAATTTAAACCACCTAATTTTAAAGTAGACCTGAAACTGGATCAAGAAATTGCTTTACTTGGTGAAGAAATTGGGGCGGAAGCTGAAAGTAATTATTTGTTTGGTTCCCCAGTACAAGGAGCAAAAGCTAAATATTATCTGACTCGTCAAAAAACAGAATTTACTCCCAAAGATTGGCAAGAATTTGATTTTGGTCGTCAATGGTTTTGGCCGGAAAAAGCACCGACTGTTCCTAATAATGTGCTGCAAAAAAATGTGGTGCTAGATAATAATGGTGCGAATAATCAAATATTTACAGTCGGGAAAGATTTACCTTACCCAATGACTTATCGAGTAGATGTGGAAGTGACAGATATATCTAATCTTTCTGTGGCAGATACTCAAACATTTACTGCTCTACCAAGTGAGAAGTTAATAGGTTTAAAAAGTAAATTTGTTGCCGATGCCAATAAAAAATTTCCGGTAGAAATTATTGTTACTAATTCTCAAGGAAAAGCAGTTTCTGGAGAAAATATTCTGCTGGAATTACAAAAAATGGAATACAGCACTGTCACTCAGGTAGTTGCTGGTAGTCGCAACCCCAGATATCAGGTTGAATACAAAACCGTTGCCACCGAAAAAGTCAAGACTGGCAACAAACCCAAAACCGTCAACCTCACCCCCCCAGAATCAGGTAGTTATCGCATTCGTGCCAACTTTGCCAATGCTGAGGATAATATTACTGCCACCGATATT
>NZ_JAAHGT010000615.1 GCF_010672385.1 Okeania sp. SIO2F4 | reverse complement strand
GGGGTGCAGCTTTAGAAAAGTTAGAGCGATATACTGAAGCAATAGCAGCTTATGATTTGGTAATTGGAAAGCAGCCAGATAATTTTGATGCTTGGTTAAACCGGGGATTAAGCTTAGAAAAAATGGCAAATTATGAAGGAGCTGTTTTTAGTTATAATCAAGCTATTAGTATTTGGCCAAGTAATTATCTGGCTTGGTCAAAATTAGCTTTTATTCTGGAAGAATTAGAGAGGTATGAAGAGGCGATAACTGCCTACGACCAAATAGTTTCTTTAAGACCTGGTAATCATCAAATTTGGTTTCAGAGAGGGGTTATTTTGGAAAAGTTAGGATATGTTCAAGAAGCAGTTAGTTCTTACAATATTGTCTTACAAATTAAACCAGATTATCAAAAAGCAATTGAAAGAAAAAATAAATTTAAAGTGCCTGTTTGATTTTAATTAGGCTGTTTTTAAGTTGCAAAAAATTTCCATCCTTATTAATGAAAATGTCTATAATACCAAATTGATAAATGTTGGCTACAAATATTTATCAATTTGGTATTACAAGTACAAGTAAGGAAGAAATAAAGAGGAAAGAAGATTCGATAAAAAAGAGGAAAAAACTTAAATTTAGGTAGATATTTTCCAAGGGCTAGTAACTGTGGAAATGTTAAATAGTCTCTGTCTTGATATCAGAGAGTATTTAATTGCGAACATTGTAGTTTCAGTTCTGATAGAGACTTGAATGCTAGTTTATAGCAATTTTCATAAAGGTAGACTACAAAAAAATTAAACAAGCGATCGTGAAACCCTATTGTGTTGACTTACAGCGCTTTTCAGATTGATGAACCACATATTCACAACCAAAACCTAGTAGGAACGTTCCATGGAACATTATTACTGTGGTCTACTGAAATGAAAACCGCTGTAAATACTGGTGATCAACTAAGCATATTCTCTTCTGTAATATTATTTTCGGCGTTGCTGAAATGTAATGCTAAGTAGCTGAACGTAAAATTGAAAAACTTATGTTTAGCATTGATACTTAATCTAAAAATCATTACCACTCAGCAACTCCCAAATATTTATCTTAGGGCTAAAGTCCAACTACGAGCTTATTTATAACTGAGAATTCTTGAATCGGAAAGTCGCTTCAGATAACTTATGGTATAACAAGAAAACGTAGAAATGTTCCCTGAAATATTGGTGTGTATTATAAATTTAGTATCAAATATGAAAAAAACTCTATTTTTAAACCCCCCTTCTTTTGATGGTTTTGATGGAGGTGCCGGAGCTAGATACCAAGCAAAACGAGAAATTACCTCCTTCTGGTATCCTACCTGGTTAGCTCAACCTGCTGCTCTAGTTCCCGGAAGTAAGTTAGTAGATGCTCCTGCTCATTATCAAACGGTGGAAGATGTGCTGAAAATTGCTAAAGATTATGAACTGGTAATTATGCACACCAGCACCCCTTCTCTCCCCAATGATGTTAAATGTGCAGAGGCAATTAAAATTCAAAACCCTCAAACACAAGTAGGTTTTGTTGGCGCTCATGTGGCAGTTTTGCCAGAAAAAACTCTCAAAGATAATCCAATTATTGATTTTGTTTGTCGCAACGAATTTGATTACACCTGTAAAGAATTATCCGAAGGGAAACCTTTTGCAGAAATTAAAGGGTTGAGTTACCATGACTCCCAAGGTAATATTCAGCATAACCCAGAACGAGAATTGATTCACGATTGGGATGCGATGCCTAGTGTTTTTCCTGTTTATGCAGAACATCTCGATATTCGTAACTATCTAATTGGTTATTTGCTCAATCCTTACATCTCCTTATATACAGGTCGTGGTTGCCCCGCCAAATGTACCTTCTGTTTATGGCCACAAACTATTGGCGGACATCAATATCGCGCTAAAAGTCCGGAAGCAGTAGGACGAGAAATGGCAGAAGCAAAAGCAATTTGGGGTAGCTCTGTCAGAGAATACTTTTTTGATGATGATACTTTTACCATTGATAAAAAACGAGCGATCGCTATTAGCGAACATCTGAAGCGACTGAAGTTAACCTGGAGTTGTAATGCTCGTGGAAATTTAGATTATGACACCCTCAAAGAATTGAAAAATAACGGACTGCGTTTGCTGTTGGTTGGTTTTGAATCTGGAAATCAGCAAATTCTCGATGGAGTCAAAAAAGGAATTAAATTAGAAGTCGCCCGCAAATTTATGGAAAATTGCCATAAGTTGGGAATTAAAGTACATGGAGCGTTTATTCTCGGTTTACCAAATGAGAGTAGGGAAACTATTGAAGAGACTATCCGTTTTGCTTGTGAAGTCAGCCCCCATACGATTCAAGTTTCCATTGCTTCCCCCTATCCAGGAACAGAATTATATAGTCAGGCGGAAAAAAATGGTTGGTTTACTGGAGATTCTCTGGTTGCTAATTCTGGGATTCAAATGTCAGCATTGCAGTATCCTAATTTGTCAGGTAGTGAAATTGAGGATGGGGTAGAGCAAATGTATCGACGGTTTTATTTTAGACCGAAATCAATTATTCCTATAGTTGGTGAAATGTTGGCAGATCCGCAAATGTTAGTGCGACGTTTGCGGGAAGGTAAGGAATTTTTGTCTTATTTGAGGGAGCGTCATCAGAGAGCGGCGAGTCATTAATTAGCTAAAAGAAATCGGGTTAATTGACGTTTTCAACCACCATCTGTAGGGGCGAATGGTATTCGCCCTCGGTATATGTAGAGTCTCTATGTAAGTCCTGTCTATGATAAAATTTTGTTGTGTTTTTTAAATCAATAAAAAGGGAGTATTTGCATGAGTGAAATGATTCAGATAACCATAGAGAAAATTACTTGTCACAAACGCAGCGAGTTTAAAGGAAGAAAAGATAATATTTATCTTAAGCAAGCGGGTGGTAATAAACTTTGGCCTCAGGGAGAAAAAGCATACAACATTAAATTAAGGGAAACTATTTACCCAAATTACTCCCATTATTATCAACCCTCTGGAACTATAACTCTTGAACTTTGGGAGTATGATGCTGGCCCTGGTAACGATGATTTTCTAGGTTCTGTTACCTATGATAAAGATTCCAATGGTAGACATAAACAGTTTATGAATGGAGATGGAGGACAGTATGAAGTTATCTATAATGTAGAAAATCCTAATCTAAAAAGTCCTGAAAAAATCGAATCAAAAACACAGCCTGCTAATGCAGAAAATTCCGATCTAAAAAGTCCTGAAAAAATCGAATCAAACACGCCATCTGCTGAAGAATTATATTACCAAGCAAACGAACTAAAAGATGCACAAAAGTATGCAGAGGCAATTGCTTTATACGATCAAGCTCTAGAGCTAGAACCTGAATATGTAAAAGCACTGAATAATAAAGGTTATGCTCTCAATGATCTAGGAAGGTATGATGAAGCACTAGAAGTTTTAGAGAAAGCTCTCCAACTTAAGCCAGATCATTATACAGCTTGGATTACAAAATCAGTAGTTCTTTCTAGTCTTGAGCGATATGAAGAAGCCCTCTCTTCCTGTGATAAAGCTATTTCATTAACTTCAGAATTATCCAATTTATCAAATTATTGGGATCACAAATCTAGTCTGCTTTATGAATTAGGTCGAGATCAAGAGTCTATTGAAGCCAGTAATAAAGCATTTGAATTAAATCAAAGTTCTCCCTTCTTGGCTAATAATCTCTATGGCCAAGCTTGTTGCTATGCCTTACTAAAAGAAGATAGCTTCGCATTGGCAAATCTAAGAATAGCTGTGGAATTAGATAAAAGCTATAAGGATTGGGCTAAGGAAGATTCTGATTTTAGTCATCTCTATTCAGATGAGCGGTTTCAAGCTATTACAAAAACCGAACAGACTACTCAAGAGACTTAAGAATTAGTTGCATAATTCTGCTCTGAAAGCTTCACTCTATTTAACAAAATTGTTCTGTATAGTAGCTAAGAGCTAGAAATCATCGACTAAATTCGGGGCAGTCTAATCAAGATTTGGATGAGTTGGAGACGTTTTTGACATACTCCCGACGTTTCCCTTACGGGAAAAGGCGGGATTCTTCAGTCTGGGAAACCCTGACCACTGTTTAGACACCAGGTGATGTCGGACCCCTGTGTTGACATTGATAATAACAAAATGTACCTAGCTTGTGTCTTGGGCATATGAACAGCTTATGAAGGTATCTGAATCTTTGACCTGGCTTTCCAATTGCGTCGCTCCCCTGCGGGAGAGCGCGGGACTTCCCGCCAGGGAAGTTAAATTCCCCTTAGTTTTTTATTATATTAAAGTCCCCCTTAAAAAGGGGGATTTAGGGGGCTCGTAAGTTGACCTTATCCAACAGAAAAACGCTATACCCGTGCAAATTATATCAATAAAATTATGAAAACAAACACCCACAAAGCACCAGATAACAACGGTACAAAAATTACTGCCCAAAGCAAAAATCGTGGAATGTCAACGACAACTAGCATCCTTGATACCCTACAGTTAGTCTTTCAAGCAGGAGGTCCGGGATTTTGTCAATTTGCTATTAATAATGCTTGTAATGCTAACTGCGGTTTCTGCAATTTTGCACGAGATACTTTTCCTAAAGAAGAAACAAAATTCGTTGAACTCGATGAGGGTATAGATTCAATTAATATTCTGTTTCGCGAAGGTATTAGATATCTGGTTTTCACTGGTGGGGAACCTACTCTTAATCCTAACCTAATCTTATTTGTTGACCATGCAGCAGGATTAGGAATAAAACCTATGGTGGTGACAAACGGTGGGTTGTTAACGCCGAACAAAATTCACGAATTAGCAGACGCAGGTTTATCTAGTCTAATTATTTCGGTTGATGCTGCCACTCAAGAAATTCACGAAAATAACCGTGGGTTGCCTGGTGTTTGCAATAAAATTAAAGAAGCTAATCAAGTGCTAAAAGATATTGGTATGTATTCGACTGCTTCTGTCACCATGAGTCATTTAGTTGATTATGATGCACTGCCAGATTTTCTCGACTCCCTAGGATTTGAGTCAGTAGTTTTTTCCTATCCATTAACAAATCTGGATTCTAATTTTCTGGGATTTTCTGATGCAGGTTTAGTCACTCATACTAATGAAAATCTGTGGCAAGCTTACGAAAAAGTCAAGCAATTAAAAAAGCGATTTCGTGTAGTTAATCCTACTCTTTCTTTAGAAGAAATGCAGAGATTTGTCAAAAATGAAGAGCAACGTTATCCTTGTTTAGCAGGTTATCGTTTCTTTTTTCTTGACTGGGATTTAAACTTATGGCGTTGTCATTTTTGGCATGAACCAATGTGTTCTATTTATGAATTTGATAGCTCGAAATTGGTTAGAGATAATTGTACAAAATGTATGATTAATTGTTATCGAGATTCGAGTTTAATGCAGAATATTGCAGTGTCGATGCAGGATGCTTATCAGTCAATTAAGAAAGGAAATTTGTTAGATACGGCAAAAGCTTTAACGAGAAAAAGTAATGTTGATTCTTTGCGAGCGGTGATGGAAGAATTACCTTGGATAATGCGGTTTTAATAATAGATAATTGATAATTAATAATTGATAATTAATAATGGTTAAAACCGAGAGGATTAAACCAAGTGCGGAAATCTTAATTATATAAAATCCTGATAATTACTATAGCCTGCGTCCGCAGCGACTGGAACGGAGTGGAAGGAAGCAATCTCAGGGGTGCGCGGAGATTGCTTCCTATTGTCGCAATGACGACTATTCAACCGGGTTTGATATTAGACATCTCCGATAATCAAAAACAAAATCAATTAAGTAGGTAGGCACGAAAAAATCAAACTATGTAAAGATAAGTAAATACGGAAAGTTGATCTATCAAGGTGATTTTTTTATGGGCGCTCGTTTCAGGATTTTTCTCACTCGTGAGCAAGACCAAAAA
>NZ_JAAHGT010000614.1 GCF_010672385.1 Okeania sp. SIO2F4 | reverse complement strand
TGCCTTTCACAGCTTATAGCAGTCGAAGCAAAGGTTAGGACATTTCACAATGCTGAAACCCTTTAACAGTTTACTGTTCCCTGTTCCCAGTTAAGTGTTCCCGATTCAAGTAGCGCTATAAATTTTAGCCGTATAACGCACCCTATTGGTATCGCAAGCAAGATACTGCGCTACTTCTCTATTACTTAAAAAAAATTGATGAAACCAAATATTTATACTATACCTTTAAGACAACTTGCTTCAGGGGATTTTCTGTATTTACAAATTTATAAATTCACTGGAAGTCAAACGGGAAAAAAAGCTTATATACAAGCAAATTTACATGGAGCAGAAATAAGTGGTAATGCTGTTATTCATAACTTGATAGAATTTTTAATGACTTTGGATAATAGTCAACTAATAGGAGAAATATTATTACTACCTGTGTGTAATCCCGAAGGAGTTAATGCGCGATCGCATCAATTTTCTTCAGGTAGATATAATAGTTATGATGGCAAAGATTGGAACCGGATATTTTGGGATTATGAAAAGGAAGATGTAGATATTGATGCTTTTGCTCAAACTCAAATTGATTTAACAGAAACTGAAATAAAAAATAACTATCGCCAACAAATTTTAGCTAGTTTTCATCAGCAGTTAGAAACAATTAATTCTCCTAGTAGTACACCTTTCTATAAACAATATAGATATCAACTTCAATCATTATGTTTAGATGCAGACTATGTAATCGATTTACACAGCTCAACAAATCAAAGTTTAGATTATCTTTATTGCTTTCATGGTAGGGAAGAAAGTGCTAAATTATTTATCCTAGATTATGGAATTTTAATGAGAGATGGAGAATATGATGGAGATGCTTTTGATGAAGCATTTTTGAAGCCTTGGTTAGCTTTAGAAAGGAGTTTTAAAGATTTAGGGAAACCAATTCAATTTGACATAGAATCATGGACATTAGAATTGGGTTCTGGAATGAAAATGAATCCCGAATCAGTGGCAAAAGGTATTCAGGGAGTGAAAAATTATTTAGCTAATAAAGGGATATTAAAAATAGCAGGATTTCCCTTAACTGAAACATTAAATAACCAAATAAATTTAATTTATAGAGAAGATATGAAACGTTATTATGCTCCGGTAGGTGGCATGATACAAAATAGAGTCGAACCGGGTAAAATTGTTAAACAAAATCAGCGAATTTATCAAATATTGAATTTCAACAAAAATCAAGAGTTACCAAAAGTAATAGATGTTTTGGCAGAAACAGATGGTTTAATTTTAGATAATTCAACCAATCATTCTGTCAATCAAGGAGATTATGTATTAGGAATTATGATAGGGGTTTAGTTTCCCCACCGCCGTAATATCAAATCCGGTTGAATACATTATATGGTTGGGGGAGATGGGGAGATGGGGGGATGGGGAGATAATATCAAATCCGCTTGCTTCGGAGTAACAAGAAACCGGATTTGTGGGAGGTCAATGGTAGGGACGTTGCATGCAACGTCCGTACTAGGGAATTTGATACTTTCCCCGGTTTCTCTGCTTTTTTATACTGATACTACCGGATTTGATACAAGGAGATGGGGAGATGGGGAGATGGGGAGATGGGAAGATTAAATATTGAAGTAATTAGGGCTTGCTGATTAAATATAAAAGCATTTACATTCTAATGGTTTGAGAAACTAATGGTCTCAAAAAAGTACCAGCTTTTGTGTTAATAAAGCGGAAAAATTTAGCATTTTGGAGTAACGCGAGGCAGAAAATTTAAGTGGCTATGATCGACGACTACCTCTTGTACAACTCCCTGCTCCTCCTAATTCTTAACTACTCCTGTACGGGCGATTCGCTCTTCGCCCCTACTCCCTACCTCAACAAAAAGACTTTTGAGCACAAATCCTAATTATAGAATTATCAACATATATTATATAACCGGATTTTATATAAATATTGATGGAGAAAATAGTAGGGGTTTGGTATCCTAACCCTCATAAATATTCATAAAGAAACAAACAATAAACTATCCTGTAAATTCAGAAAATTATCTCGGAAAAATTCTTTAATTTAACTGTCATGATTTTCTACAGTTTAGTTCCTAGAGTGACAATTTAATCTCCCAAACAAATACCCATACCCCGAGCAGTTTTGACCAAAGTATCATTAGGGTCTACTGCTCTGTACTTAGCGATCGCCTCTGCAATTGGCACACTGACAACTTGTCGATTTTGCCAAGTTACCATCTCGTCATATTTTCCTTCAGCAATCAGATCGACTGCTGCTACTCCAAAAGCTGAAGCAACTAAGCGATCGGTGGGGGAAGGAACACCCCCCCGTTGAATATGACCTAACACCGTAACACGAGTTTCCGCATCACTACAAACACAGATTTTATCCGCTAGATAATGTCCAATACCACCATATCGAGATTTACCGAATAAATCATCTTGTGTCACCAACTCCCCTGTTTCAGTCCGCACTGCTTCTGCTACAACAACCAAAGAGTAATTTTTGCCTAAATCTTGACGTTTGCGGATATAGCTACAAATGTTATCTATTTTGTAAGGAATTTCCGGAATCAAAATCACATCTGCACCACCAGCAATACCAGCATTCAGAGCAATATGACCCGCATCCCGCCCCATTACTTCTAAAATTATAACGCGGCTATGACTAGCAGCAGTAAAATGTAAACGGTCTAGTGCTTCTGTGGCAATTTTGACAGCAGTATTAAAACCGATAGACAGCTCAGTACAGCTAACATCATTATCAATAGTTTTGGGGATACCCACTAGATTTAAGTTCCCTTGTTGAGCAAGTTTGCGGAGGATAGCCAGACTACCATCGCCTCCAATACCAATTAAAGCATCAAGTCCAAGTAAACGATAACCCTCAATAATTTCTTCAGAGCGATCGTGCAAAGTACCATCTGGCATTGGGAAGGCAAAAGGGTCGCCTTTATTTGTAGTGCCTAAAATTGTCCCACCTGACATCAGTAATGGGTCAATTTTTTCAATCTCTAGTTTGAGTGTTTGTGGCGGACGCTCCATCAATCCTTGAGTAGCTTGGCGAATCCCCATAACTTCCCAACTGTAAGTTCCCACAGCACGATACACCACTGCCCGAATTGCGGGGTTTAAGCCTGCACAATCTCCTCCACTGGTCAGGATACCAATACGTTTGTGCTCTACCATAATTATGATTTTATCTATAATAGAAAATATGAATTTTTGACAGTTTCAACTATGATGTGGAAACTGCCGAGTTGATTTTACCAATCAATTGTCAGTATTTCTATAGTTTTTCACATTAATTAACTATACTCAAACTATAGCAATCATATTTCAGTTGTGAGATATTGGAGACTTTTAGGGAATAGGTCATTTCAGTTATCAGTTATCAGTTATCAGTTATCAGTACCTCTGCAATAAGGAGGCTTGACCTTGGCGAATATTCTCTTTTCTCTTGGTCGATTAGATATGGCTAGGTTTCCTCAGTATCTCTCAAGCTTTTTATCCCCTTCAAAAGGGAGGCTACTAACCACAATTTTTGAGTAACAGAAAAGAAGAAAAGAAGAAAAAAATGAATATATATGAATAATACCAAATTCAAAAAAGGCTGTTACATTCTAATTTGTGATTTATTCCTACAGTTTAATACTTTATGGCTTGCATTTATTGTCAAACTTAAAGTTTTTTCCTCAATTTTTAGTCTATTTATTTTTCCTGGTTCCGGCGTTTTTTATCTCCTTTTACTTGTTATGTCACTGTAGCAATATTTTATGAAAATGGTATAAGATAACTGCTATAGCAATCATATTTCAGTTGTGAGATATTGGATATTTTTAGGGAACACTTAACTGGGAAAAGGGAGCATAGAACAAGGAAAAAATGTATATAAATGAATAAGATAACCGGTATACTCTCTTCTTTTAAGAAATCTTCAATTCTCACATCTGATTCCTGATTGCTATATGTTCTATCTTTTTAAGAAATCTTCAATTCTCACAACTGATTCCCGATTGCTATAAATCTTATTTTTAAAGGTAATTATTAATTATTAATTGTTAATTGATTTTACCGCGCCCATTGTTGAAGAATATAACGATAAAAACTCTCTGTATCCACCTTTTCCATTGCCATAATTTTCCGCCCACCAGCTTCTACTTTTATTCGACCTTGACTGACACCTTTTGTAATAACTACAGTTTCCCATTCTTTTAGTTGATAAAATTCTGGATGTGCTAAATAACCAGTTGCTAAAATATCCCAAAAATAATAATCCTGAGAAATTGCCAAGGCATAACATTGTCCGGCGAAATCAGAAATAGGATACTTTCTTTGCCTGCCTAATTTGCGAGAAAATTCAGAAGTTAGGGGAACATTATTAGTAATATCCAACGAGCAAAGTACAATTGGAATTTGAGTTTGCCAGACTTTCTCAATCGCAAACGGGTCCCAATAAGCATTCCATTCAGCAGACATATCTTGACCAGGTTCCATATCTTTACTCACATTTCCAGGTACATTCAATGCACCACCCATCCAGACAATTTCTTGAATTTTTGATTCAATTTCTGGAGCAATATCTAAAGCTGTAGCAACAGTTGTTAAGGGACCAGTTACTATTAATGTAACTGGTTCCGGTGCAGATTTTAAAACTCGTACCATGAAATTTTGACCAGATTCAGAAACTAAAATAGTATCAATATTTTCTTTCTCATTTAAAATTGGAAAATGGTCAACTGCAAAAGAATCTCTTCTAAATAAAACTGGAAAAGGATTAACACCACGGACTGTACTTTCTGCGACTGGAACATCAGAACAACCCATTAAATCTAAAATTTTTCTAGTGGCACTAATTGCAGGTTCAATATAACAATCAGCAGGTGTTACAATTACTCCTAAAGGTTGAACATTTTCCATGGTCATTAGTAAAACAGTGGAGAGAAAATCATCTACAGCACCGTCATGATCCATCAGTACAAGTTTTTTAGACATAGATATTAAAAATTAGATTTCAATCAGAATTATATAGGGTTTCTTAGTAAGTGTAAGTTAGAATAAGCAACCTGCTCAAGCAAGACAAAGATAGAAAAGTAAAAAAGCTGATAATGGCTAATATCATGTCTGGATGATTATTGATAAAAAAGTATATGGTTTGTAGTAGGGCTTGAGCAATATCTATACTTGGAACTAAAACCCTACTACGAAGCTCTAATTATAACTATTTAACCAGACATGATATAACTGCTAATTTCTATGTAATTTTAGGAGAAGTTGAGACATATCCTTGAGAATTCAATATTAACTTAAGTATCTACATACATCTCATCTGCAAATCAATAAGATAAACTATTAAGGTAAAGTATCATCAAGCTTCTAGTAAATTATCAAGTTTCATTATGTACACAGAACCAAAAGTAAACAAAAATAGCAATTTTAATCATCAAAATATTGTTGCCACAGAAAGGGTAAACAAATTACTACACCAGTCAATTGATACTTTAGAAGAAATTCTTAAAAATCAACAACTTCCGGCACAAGAACGAGCAACAGTAGCTCTAAGAGTTCTAGAAATGACTGGTCTTTTATCTCAGCAAAATAATCACTCACCAGCTACATTAGTATCCGCAGCTCAACAACAACTCAATGAACTACAGACAAATAATTTAGGAACAAAATTGTTGAGTAAAGCACCACCAAAAATACAAATAAAACCTAATTTATTACCTGCTGATTATGTGGAAATTACCAACTTTTTATTGCCTGAAGACAATCAAAAGGCTATAGAGGAGGCAATTCAAAAACAAGACCAATATATTGAATCAACCACAACAACTAAAGCAGATAAATATCGCCAATCTTATGTACTATTTTCACAATATTTTCCTGAATTATCAGCACTTATTCAAAGCAAAATA
>NZ_JAAHGT010000613.1 GCF_010672385.1 Okeania sp. SIO2F4 | reverse complement strand
GATTGGAGGCAAGCGTTTGCGCTTCGCAAAGCTTCACTTTACATGTTGCGGAGCAAAACGCGTAGCGTCCCGGAGGGAACGGAGACCTCGCCATCCCATCCTGACGAAATGCTCCGCAAACGACCGCTTTTTTCCCCTATCCAAGGGGAGGCAGAGTAAGCTGAATTATTTAATTAATAATTAATAATTATTAATTATTCGGTAAAAAGATGAATAATTAACACGCTCCTGGTTAATAATTATTAAAAAGGTTCCATGGGTCCTTTTTAATCACTGAATAATTGAAGTGTAACCTAAGTATAGAATTAATGGATGGTAATTGGTATAAGTCCTCTTCTTCAAAATTAACTTTATTTATGACCAGGTACTTACAATGACTAAAAATCTTCTAAAATCTCTACAAAATGTAGGAATAATTTTATCTTTATTTATGCTAATTTTAAGCCTAAATTCCTGTAGCATCAACACTGAGATAGTTCCAAATTCAGATATAATTTACCAATATAGAATTATCCATAATCCTGAGGGAATTGGGAAATTTTATCTGGGTCGAGAAATTGCTAAAGTAATGGGGCATGAAGGTGCTGGATGGCTAGAAAGACCTAGTAGAAGCAATCAAGAAAAACCTGAAAATGCTATTAATAATCTTGAATTAAAATCTACAGATGTTGTGGCAGATATTGGTGCTGGTACTGGCTATTTTACTTTTAGAATTAGTCCTTTAGTTCCAGAGGGAAAGCTACTAGCAGTGGATATACAACCGGAAATGTTAGACTTAATTAATTTTGTTAATCATAAGGAAAATATTACTAATGTTGAGACAATTTTAGGTGATGTAGATAATCCAAATCTACCGCCATCTAGTGTTGATATTGCTTTGTTAGTTGATACTTATCACGAATTTGAATATCCGCGAGAAATGATGTTAGGAATAGTCGAGGGATTGAAACCTGGTGGGCGAGTAGTTTTATTGGAATATCGGAGTGAAAATCCAATGATTATGATTAAGGGTTTACATAAAATGAGTGAAAAACAGGTTAAAAAAGAAATGAAAGCTGTGGGTTTGGTTTGGGAAGATACTAGAAATTTTTTACCACAACAGCATTTTTTAGTGTTTAAAAAGCCTGACATTTCTTCGTTAAACTACAGTACGGATTATTTGTAGTCTCATCTCAGGATTATGCAATGGAAAATTGTTACAGAAAACTTTATTTAAAGATGGCAACCATAAGTTTTTTTATTCTCTCTAAATTTTTTCCTAATCCGACCAATCTAAAGACCATTTTTTCTGGGGTAATTTAGTAGTTGGGATATTGTTATGAGCAGTTTTTCTTTGAATATTTATTGATTGAGCAACCCAACTTCTAACCATACTTAAACTTGGTAAGTGTTGCACCAGTTGTTTTTGATGATTAACCTTCATCATCTGGGAGTGAAGTGTTTCAGGAAACCGATCTTTTAATTCTGAAATTGTATATATTCCCAGGGCTGATAATAGAGAAAAATATTCTCTCTTTATACCTTTAATTTGTAATAAACCAGCCAGATTAACCCACTTAATAATCAGGTTTTTTTCTATACCAGTGGTTTTTTCTAATTCTTCTATTCCTGTGAGAGACGAACATTTTTCTAATAGTTCTTCAATATTAGTAATACCTGCTCCTACTAACTTTTCAGAATAGACAGAATTAATATCTTCAATATCTTGAATATTATGTACCATTGTTATCTCCTATATGGGTTTAGCTTTGCAAGATTAAACTCCTCAAGTTTGCCGACCAATATTATTTTATAGCAATCCTAAATTGGTTGTGACAATTTTTATAATAGTTAATTTGAACTGAAAACCTTGAAAATTCTGTACGTCGCCCTACCGAATGCTCCCCTCCCCTACCTGACTCTTGAGTTCTGACTCCTAACTGCCACCAAAATATTACAACTTAAAATAAGATTGCTATATATTACTCTTATTGATCAAACTTAGCTTATATAGTAATTTCCTCAATCTCAATCCTAATTTATCCTCCAAATACAATCAACGAGGAACGTTGTTGGCGGTATCCCTACCTTAGCAATACTGACGGCTGAATCCTGAGAAAATAAATTTATTAAAAAGTATTTTTCATGCTAAAACATAAATGATTGATAAATTATATAATGGTTCTTATCTTAATAAGTTATACCATTTATCAAAATTATTGCTACATCTCCTTGAGAGTAGGGACGTTGCATGCAACGTCCGTACAGAGTAGGGAGTAGGAAGTAGGGAGTAGGGTGAAAAGATATAAGATATTTTGATTTAATACCGATAATCTTTACAAACATTACTGAAGCAGTATTATTACTTAATAACTGAAGTTTCATATGAAGTATAGCATTAATGCATGGGAATTGGTATTAGAGTATTTTTTATTTTCTCTTTTCCCTCTTGCCTGTTGCATGTTCCCCATTTAGATTGATTAAGGTTTAAACTATTTAAACTTTGCTTTTTAAATTCTGCATTTTATTTAATCCTCAATCCTTAATATTAATCGCTGTTCCCTGTTTCTTAATCTCATAATTAATTGCATTAACTAGCTTGAGTATCTAGATGAAAGAAATAAATAATCTAAGAGCTAATTATTATAATATAAGTAATTAAAAATTATCAGAATCTACCTCAAGCAATTCTGTATATTCAAACTCATTTGGGCTACGTTTTACCAAAGCATAAGATTCACCACCTAACTCAATAGCATCTTCCTCACAATCTGGTTTTGGAGAATTATAAGAAAGCACATATTCCCTGCCAATATAATCAGCCATTTCTTCAGCAACTTCACCTCGCCATTGAGTCTTAGTTACCAAAACAACTAATTGATTTGCTAATTGAGGAATTGTTTTGGCAATTTGTCGCCGATAAATCTCATCTAAACTACCAAAAGGAGAATCCATTACGATAGGAAAAGTGCTACTATCAGGACCCATTAAAGTATTCTTTTGACTCCATTCTCTTACCTGATCGATAATACTACCAATAAATGCCAAACTAAGAATTTGATTCTCCCCTGTAGAAGCAGCAACTAAAGCATTTTTACCACCAGTATTTTCTACTAAAGTTAACTCATAATTTTCATTGAGCTGAGGAATATAAGGAGTAAAAGAAATTTCATAAAATAACTCTTGTACTCGCTTTTCCAAAGAAACTCTAAACTGTTTTTCCAAACGTAATCGGACTTCATTTAGTCTCTCAATAGCATCCTGAGTAGCAGCAATTCGTCTTTGACATAAAACTTGTCTTAACTCATTCATTGTTTGGCGATCGACTTGTTTATCTAATACCTTAATTTCTTTCTGCAAAGTTTCTAACTGTAGAGTATTTGAACCAGTTTCCCGGTTTAAATCTCCCACCTTAATTTCAATTTCATCCAACCTTTTTTGTAACTTCTGAATATCCTCATCTGGATAACTGCGTAATTTTTTTTGAACTACCTCCAATTCATTTTCAACCCGTGAAAGTTGATAACGTAATTGTTCTATATTTCCTTGCTGTCTATCAACTTCCTCCCAAAAATCTACCACTTGCTTATCTACTTCATCCATTTGCACAGTCATTCTAATTGCAGTTTCTTCAACATCAGCAACCTCTACTTTTTTCATCCACTTCTCTACTAATTTTCTCGCGGTAGAATCTGTGGTTAATTCAGTTCCACAAATACAACGCTGTTCTTCTAATAATTGTTGAACAAACTGCCGATTAATTCCTGTGAGTAACTCTCCTTTTTCTTTTAAATGCCCAAATAATTCTCGAAATTCCACTATTGCTTCTGATAAGAAAACCATATAACCACGAGTTGATATAGCTCTTTTTAACCCCTCATTTGCTTGTACTATTTGTTCTTTTATCGCTCCAATCTGAACTTTTAATTGGTCTTTTTGTTGAGGCAAACCTTCTGCACCTTTAAAATCCAATAAACGACTACTAATTTCTTTTTTAAATTCTCTATGATGTTGTAATTCTCGCTCTATTTCTTTTTGGCGTTTCGATAATTTATTAATTTCCTGTTCAATTTTATTTTTTTCCCTCAAGAACTTTTTAGTCTCAGCATTACCAATCAATCTCAAATCAGTTTCCAGGGATTTTTTAGCTTCTCCTAAATGTCTAACAGAACGATTTAATACTTCAATTCCCAATAATTCCTTAGTAGCTTCTGCAATTTCACTTTTCTGATTATCTCGAACAATATATTCAATTCTTTCCCCGTCAAAAAAGAAATATCGATGTAAACTTTCTGGCAAAATTCTACCAATAATATCATTAGGATGTTCTGGTGGTGGAGACCAACGTCCGTCATCTCCAGCTATCTGCATATATAGCTCACTTTTGCCATGTTCAATTTGATTTTTTTCGTTTCTATAAGCTCGACATAAACGTTTTGCTTGGTAACGTTTATGATCATGTTCAAATATAATTTCTACCCAACAAGCTATAGGTTGATTTGGTTTTACTTCTATAATTGCCCGTTTATTTACTAATTGAGTTTCTGCTGCAAAAGCAGCACTAAATTTTTCATAAAGTACCCAGGTAAAAGCATTCATTATGGTTGTTTTACCTGCACCATTATTGCCATGAATAATTGTTGTATTTTGCTTTCCTGATGCCAAAATTATTTCTGGAGTTTTGCCATAAAATTGACGAAAGTTACACAGGATGATGGAAATTAATTTCATTGCACCGCTTCTTTAATAATTTTGAGAATATCATCGTTAATTCGAGGAGTTTTTTTATAAAGTCTGTCTTTTTCTAGTTGCAAGACTCGCCCAATAATTTGTTTTACTTCTGAGGGTGCCGTAGTAATTGGTTCTTGAATATCATTGAGTTTACTTTGAGTTTTAGGATTATATTTTGAATGCTTTTCTGAAAAAATACTTGATATTTCTTTGATTACTTTGTCTGAGTATTTGAAAGTCATTTTAATTGAAGAAGGGAGTAAGTAGTAGGGAGTAGGGAGTAGGGAAGAAGGAGTAAATTTTGAAAAAATAAGGAAATGATAGAGATAGCTGTCTAAAATCAATTATATAGCACTACGGATTTAGGTTAGGATACTGCTAAACGCTGAAACTTACTGGTTTGGTTTGACTTTTGACTTCTAAGTTGCGCGTAGCGTTATACGAGTCAGGACTCGAATAGAGGTAATACAGGAAAAAGATTGAAAAATTCTCTCTTACTTCCCTACTTTTACGATTAGAATCGGATTTTTCACTTCATCAAATCTTTCCATCTATGTCTTGTGAGTGGAAAATCACCAACATTTTCATTTTCTAGAGCTACCTAAAAAAATCAAAGGATTTTCGGTTGCATCCTCATAATTTTTGTGATACTCTAAAATTTAGATGGAGTCGTTCGCCTATACGCATGACTATTTATTCAACTAATTTTCCTTACTCATAGAGAATCACTCTGATGCAGGAATTTTTCCCAGGAGCAATACCAGAAAAAAGTTGATCTTGTATAGCTTCCGATAAATACTTGTTTTTCCCTACACGTCTCCAATCATCAAAAATCAAATCAATCATCCTACTCTGACTCATCAATTTTTTCTTCCTGCTCCCTGCTCCATCTTTTCTGAAAATATCTCCTCATCAAATCTTTCCATCTATGTCTTGTGAGTGGAAAATCACCAACATTTTCATTTTCTAGAGCTACCTAAAAAAATCGCCGGATTTTTGGTTGCACCCTCACAATTTTTGTGATGCTGTAAAATTTAGCTGGAGTTGTTCGCTTATACGCATGACTATTTATTCAACTAAATTTCCTTACTCATAGAGAATCACTCTGATGCAGGAATTTTTCCCAGGAGCAATATCAGAAAGATATTCATCTTGTAAAGCTTTCCACAAATACTTGTTTTTCCCAAGACATCTCCAATCATCAAAAATAAAATCAAA
>NZ_JAAHGT010000612.1 GCF_010672385.1 Okeania sp. SIO2F4 | reverse complement strand
CCATCAACAAATAAATCATTAATTTTATTTGTTGATGGCTTAGAATTAATTCAACACCCACAACGCCTCTATCCTCAGAAAGAATTAGTAGCTGAAGTAGTAGGATATGTAGATGGAGAAAGCAAAGGTCAAGCGGGAATTGAATATAGTCAACAAAATCTCTTAGAACGCTCTATAGAAACAATCCAATTTCGGCGCTTAATCAAAGGCGCTCTGGTACCTGATAAATTAACCACAGGTTTTTTACAGTTAGATGACCTTTCCCTACATCTAACTATTGACTCTCGCTTGCAACGATCGGTACGAGCAATACTTAAAAAACAGGTAGAAGAATATGAGGCCAAGCGAGGCACTGTCATAGTAATGGACGCTGCTGATGGTTCTATATTATCTCTGGTATCAGAACCTTCTTATGACCCTAATCAATACTATAACTATGACGTGACATTGTTCAAAAATTGGGCCGTAACAGATGTTTATGAACCAGGTTCAACCTTTAAACCAATAAATGTGGCCTTAGCTTTAGAGGTAGGAGCTATTGAAGAAGATAGTGTATTTTATGACACAGGTAAAATGGTAATTGGCACTTGGTCTATATTTAATTCTGGTGGTGGCGGTGGTGCCCGGAGTGTAACTGAGATTATTAAACATTCTAGTAATATCGGTATGGTTAAAATTATTGAACAAATGCCACGAGCTGTTTTTTATGATGGTCTCAAACGTCTAGGATTAGAAGATATTACTGGCACAGACTTACCTTTTGAAGCAGCTAGCATTTTGAAGGGTAGAAATCAGTTCTTAATGGTGTCGGTGGAAGCAGCGACTACTGCTTTTGGTCAGGGGTTTTCTCTGACACCTCTGAAACTAGCACAACTGAATGCAGCTTTAGCAAATGGGGGGAAACTGGTGACACCCCATGTTGTGCGTGGATTATTTGATAGTAAGGGGCAACCATATTGGCAGTTACCTTTGCCACAACCTAAACAGGTTTTTTCTTCTGACACTACCACAAAAGTTTTGGCAATGATGGAAAAGGTGGTTGAGGGTGGTACTGGTAAAAAAGCTAGACTTCGTGGATATCGAATTGCTGGCAAAACTGGTACGGCGCAAAAAGCTTCTGAAACTGGAGGTTATTCTAAGAGTGCTAAAGTTACAAGTTTTGTGGGTATTTTGCCTGTGGAGTCTCCTCGTTATGTAGTTTTGGCAGTTATTGATGAACCTGTTAGGGGTAGTGGGGGAAGGGTTGCTGCTCCTGTTGTTAAGTCGGTGATTAAGTCTTTGATTAATATTGAGCAAATTCCTCCTTCTAATGTCAGGTCTAAGTGAAGTCAAAAGTTAAAAGTTAAAAGCCAAAAGTTAAAAGTTAAGGTTAATTTTTTCCCTAGCTTTATAGCAATTCCTATACTGGTAAAAATTAAAGTAGCAGTCAGCACTCAGCTAGCCTCTTTCAGAGGAGCTGCCTCTTACAGAGGAGCTTCGCTAACGCTAACAACAGTCAGCTTATTCAAGGTGTATAATGGGGGATTCTTTCCCCCCCACGCAAAGCGCACCACTAATTTTTTCGCTCCTCTTGTGGGGGACCGTTACCCTCCAATTGAAGAGCGCTCCAGCTAAATGCGCTCAAGCTGATAGCTAGTTAAAGCTAGTAGTAGGGCTAAAGCCCTACTACAAACAAAAAATTTTCGATCATTTAATGTTACAAAATGAAGTGCGGAATGTGAGTTTTATGCTACATTTTGAAGTGCGGAATGTGGGATGTGAATAATTTGGCTATAAAAGTTGGATTTTTGTTTTGAAGTGAATTGGGAATTCACAGTTGTGATGGAAAATTTCCTGAGAAAGTCTTATTTAAAATTCAACTGGAAATTAAGTGTCATTTTTCGTTACTGCAAATAAACCTTGGTTACTATTGTTTGTAATGAAGCAATAAGGAGTTTTCTCAAATGGCTATATCAACAATGACTGTATCAACTTTACCTCTTTTAAAAGAGGGTGATAGCGGAGATGCTGTTCGCTTTCTTGAACAGTTACTATCCTCAATCTATTGGTTTGGTTTGCAACAAGGTAGACCATCTCTTATTACAACTAATGTGATATTTGATGCTCAGTACGATAATCAATGCCAACAAATAGTAACTGAATTTCAAGCAAATTATAACGCTATTTTTCCTTTTCCATCACCTGACATCACAGTAGATGGAGTGGTGGGTCCTGAAACATGGAAAGCGTTAGGTGATGCTATCTTCAAATACACTTATTAAAACCAAAACACTGGTAGTGGTAAATATCTAGTGATATTTAGGATGAAACTGCGATGGCAAAATGATGATGAATCAAATTCTGCCTAATTATAAACACAGATTTGGAGCCGAATCTTTGGTCTGAGTGAGTTTCATCTATTACACTACCATGTACGGTATACCCCACGGAAACAGACTTCTAAATAGGTCTTGCCCTAAATGAAAGCGGTTTGTGCCTCATTAAACCCATCTAATTTCTCATACTCACTTATCTCAATACAGGAGAATCAACAATGACTGTTTCAAGTTCTTTTTCTTTACCGATTTTACGCAATGGAAGCATCGGTTCTGATGTGACTTTAGTCCAACGGCTTCTGAATAACGCTGGCTATGGTTCTTTAGTGGAAGATGGCATCTTTGGTTCCCGCACTGACACTGCAGTTAAGGAGTTCCAAAAAGACCGAAATTTAACAGTGGATGGTGTTGTTGGTTCTCAAACTTGGAAAGCTTTACTGCCTCCTACTCTCAGTCGGAATAGCAGGGGTAATGATGTTGAAAGTCTGCAAATTACCCTGAATGAAATCGGTTATGGCAATCTAGTTGTAGACGGTATTTTTGGTTCAAACACTGAAAAAGCTGTCAAGCAATTCCAAAAAGATATGTCTTTAGCAGTTGATGGCATTGTGGGTCAAAATACGTGGTATGTTTTGCTGATTGATCGGATTAAAGATTAACGATTTTTAGGTTGTATTATCCAAGTGTGGGAGTTCACCGCTCCCACTGAGGACTTCAGTTATTCAGACAGATGAGATTTGAGGAGGATACTCTGATGCTAGTTAGATGGAAAACTTTATTGGTCAGAATAACAGTCTGGTTAAGTTTAGAGATTTGGCTAAATTTAGTAGGACTTGATGACTTAGCTGATTACAGTGAGTTTATTTTTGAGCAGAATAACTGGAGTTTAAATTTACCCTTCTCAACCACATCACGATAAGCTTTTTCCCACATCTTGCTGAGATTATGGCATTTTCACAAAGGTAGACTACAAAACTTCTGCCCTCTCTGTGCCTTCTCTTGTGCTTTTAAGCCCAAATCTCTGTACTCTATGTTAATGAAAACTGCTATAAAATCTAAAGCATAGAAACCGGATTTGTATTATAAACCCGGTTTCTTGTTTGATATTCCTGATTACATAATATCAGAAATGTTCAATGGATCTGCCTGCCGATCGCTATTCCCCTCTTCTAATTTCTCGCGAGATGACATCACGCAAATATTATTACGTTCCATCCCCGCAGTAAACACATCCAACAAAGTTTGCTTCACATCCGCTACTGTAGCTTTCAGCGATCGCTCATAACGTTCCTCCCTAACTTCAGCAGTTTTCGCTGTCAGATAACGTTCCAAAGCTAAACTTGTCGCTGTCTCTGGACGCAACACTGGAGAGTCATCCTGAGTTGTAGCAATAATTGCCCGGTCAACATCAGTCTGAGTCCAATCTACATCCTTGAGATAATCTATCAAACCAGCAAATACATCAAGAGTACGACTCACATGGGGGTCGCGATAAGAATATAGAGAAACAGTTTTTCCTAAACTGCTGTAACTACATCCTGCACCGTAAGCATTACCCTTCAGACGAATTTCACTGAATAGATAACCCAAACCTAATAAATGAGCGCCCAACCTTAAAAGTGGCGACCTTTCGTGACTGAAGTGAGGTGCTGGCATAGTCTGAACGCAATAAGCCACCTGTACTGGACCTGCTAAACCTTCCCGTACATTGTAAATTGGTTCAAAGCGACTACCAAAAATGTCTCCTTCTTGTTGCTGTTGTTGGATACCCCACTCCGAGAGAGTTTTCTGTACCACTTCATAAGCACTATCGGAACCTGTAAAACTAGCCGTCAATGGTTGATTCGCAATAAAATCACGGAGGGTTTCAATTTGGGTCATCAAATTTGCTCCATGCTCATCAAAGCGATCGCATACTTTATTCAGCAACTCTAGTTGAGGCAAACCATTAACAATCTCACTAATACTCCCTTCTTTGGTCATTCCAGCACTAGCTCGTAACATAGCTGTGTAGATACCATTGTAAATTAAATCGGAACTACATTGAGCTAGAGATTGAGTCATCACCTCCCGTAGTCGAGCTGTATCGCGAGGGTTAACTGCAAAAATCATGTTGCGCAACAACTCTAATGCTGGTTCAATTTGTTCATCCAGGGTTTTCAGGGTAACGCGAAGTCCATATACAGGGCGATAAGCGTCTTGAGCATAAGTTCGTAACTGACATTGAAAATTAATTCCGCCAGTAGAGGAAGCAATACCGCGAGCAACCTGTTCGTAGTTCATTTCCCCTGCACCTAATTTGCGCAGTGCATCTATATAAATAGATACATACAACCACAAATCTTCAGGCAACCCCCGCAAACTGAAATCTAGTTGTAAATAATTTACTCCATTTGCCAACACATGATTCCGTAGTAGTGTTACCCCACCATCAAGTTCTTCGACATCAGTGGGAATATGTTCTGGTTTTTCGGGTAAGTCGCTTACTTGGAGTTGGGGCAGTTTAGCTACTTCTTCGGGAGCATTGGGAGTTCCTGACTCCAGTTCTAATTCCTCTGCTTCAGTAGCAATGCGCTCTAATTGTTCTGGGGTTAGTTGAGAACGTACCTCTTCTACTTGTGCTACTACTGCTTGGTCATAATTAGATTGCCATTCTTGGTCTGGTTTTAATACCAATGTCAAACGGTGGGGGTTGTTGAGTAACTTTTCCCGAATTAAGTCGTTGAAATAGTTAGGGTTTTCAGCATAACGTTGTTTACATTCGGCGAGGCGATCGCCAATATGTAAAAGTGTCAATGGGTCGTTACCATAAATCCAAGTTTGCATCACCCGGAACAACATCCGCAAAGGGTACATCCGAGCAATTTCTTGGTTTTGATAGGTTGCCTGTTGAAATGCTGCTTCAACAATACTAGGTTCAATTTCCCCTTCAGCAATTGTTTCTAGGGTATTTATGACTAACTGAGTAAATGCTTCTCCCCGGTCTGGTTCGCTACCTTGAATACCCACATGGAAAGTAGTTTCTTTACCAACATGATCTACCCCAGAACTCAGTAAGTCTTGACCAATTTGGGATTCAACGATCGCTTTTTTCAATGGTGCTGCTTCATTTCCCAATAAAATACGACTGAGAATATCTAAAGCTACCCATTCTTCAGAGTTAGTGCTATCTCCCACCAACCATTTGAGCATTATGTAAGTTTTCTCTTTTGTTTCATCTGCTGCACTAACAGGATAAGATTCTTCTTTGAACTGAGGTTCACTCCATCTAGATTGGGGATTAATATTGATATTGGGTTCCCGTCTTTCAAAAGCTTCTAATTTTTGAGCTAAAAAGTTGAGATATTCGGGAGTGGAAATATTGCCGTAGAAAACGAAGTGAGCATTACTAGGATGATAATAGTTAGCATGGAAGTCACGGAAATCTTCATAAGTGAGTTCAGGAATATTTTTGGGGTCGCCTCCTGATTCGAGACCATAAATATTATCAGGAAATAGACTCTGGTTGGCAATACTTTCTAACCTTTGTTCTGGGTCAGAAAAAGCTCCACTCATTTCGTTGTAAACTACCCCAGTAAATTTTAATTTTCCTGTTGGGTTTTCGGGGTCAGCAGGAGA
>NZ_JAAHGT010000611.1 GCF_010672385.1 Okeania sp. SIO2F4 | reverse complement strand
TATTGTATAGAGAAGGTAAGGAAGAAGGAAGAAGGAAGAAGCAAAGGAAAAACCTTAAATATAGTAAATATTTCCCCAACTTTTACACAAACGATACCAGCGGACATGATATAATTTGACATTTTCTGTAGACTAGGATGTATAGCAGAAGTCAGAAGTTACAGCACTTTGCACGGATGGTAAGGTACAGTTGAAGACTAATCTCTCTTTCCTATTTACTAAAGTGATAAAAATTTTTCTCTCACTAAATATGAAACTGCTGTAAATTATTGCTGTGACTAAATTTGATAGTTTGAGAATGTTTGCACCAGTAATGGTGACTGCTATAAATACACTCACTGGCTTCAGGGATATATAGCAATCGAAGCAAAGGACGCGAACATTTCTAAATTATCAAACTCAGTCATAGATTATTTTTGACTTTTGCCTTTTGCTTTGCGCCTAGGGCTATATCAAGAAAAATAATCTACAGGATTAATTCGAGAACCTGGCATATAAGTGATAAGTATAACCATGAGTAATACCTCTTGATTTGATTTTATCCTACATCTTCCAAAAAATTTTTTTGATTTACCCCTTGACAAGCTCACTTTTGTCACTTAAGTTATAAACAGGGCTTAAGCGATCAAACTATTCCACTAAAAGTGAGATATATATCCTAGTTTCTTGGCGATCGCGCAAACAAACCAAGAACACCAAAATATCAAATAAGGAGAAATTAATTATGGCAGGAAACGGCTTTGGTTTTGGAAGAGGAAGAGGAGACTTTTCTCAAAGACAACAATTTTTCGATAACTTCAACCAAATAGAAGGTACTGAAGGAGAAGATAACCTAATAGGTACTCCAGAAAACGATGGGATTTTTGGTGATGCAGGAAACGACATACTAACTGGGGAAGCAGGAAACGATTTCATCAATGGTGATGATGGCAACGATATCTTAACAGGTGGCCCAGGAATGGATCGGCTTCGCGGTGGTGAGGGACTAGATACTTTTGTCTTTAACTCAGGCAGCGATATTGATTGGATTGGAAACTTCATTGTTGGAGAAGATATCATACAACTATCTCCAGACTTAGGCTTGAGTGCAGAACAAGCTGTTAGCCAAGCTACTACCATTGCACTACCTTTTATGGATAATCGCTTTTTATCAATCCTCAGCCAGGGTGACGATACACTCATTATCAAACATGAAGGTGAGTTGACATCTGATAGTTTCCAAATCCTTTAACCAGAAAAGTTTGGGTTCATTGATCGGGAAGCAGAAGTAGGTATAGCAAAAGATAGGAAAGAGGGGGAGAGAATATGAAAAGTATTTTTTCAACCTTTTTCCTTTATCTCTTAACTTCTGAGTCAGGAAGATCGACTCAGAAGAGAAAAAAATATGCATCTTGGCAAAGATATCAAATGGGTTCCATACAAAAGTGAGAAAAAATTAGGCGATCGCTTACCATGGACTACCAATCATTGTAAAACTAGCCCAATAATAAGGATGAGATAAATCCTCTGTCTTTAAACGAAGGGCTAAGGTGTTTGATACCAAAGCATCTCCCCGAGTGGAGTGTAGCAAACCTGCTTCAATCTCAACCTTCCCACGCAACAAAGCCAACTGTGCTTTTCTCAAAGCTTCTGCTTTAATCGAACTAGACTTCAAGTTACGGTAAAACTCAATCATCAACCTCAAAGTTCCCACATCGCTAACTTGCCACAAACTTGCTAAAGCCGACTTGACTCCAGCTTGATGAGCTAACCCGGCAAATCCCATTTCAGTTTCTAATGTATTCCCCAAACCTGTTTCACAGGCACTCAAAACCAACAACTCCACCTGGGGTTGTTTATACCACTCTAAATTTCGGAGTTCTTTCAGAGGTAATTTTCGATCCCAAAGCTGAATGTAGGGAGGATTTTCGGGAGAGAAGTTAGCATGAGTAGCTATATGAATAATTTTAAATGTTTGTTGGCTCCGCTTTTTCTGAAGATTCTCTAGAGTAAAAGATTTATTGAGTAAAACTTCCCCTGACCATAATTTCTCTGTAATAGTTAAAACTTCAGTTGGAACGCTAGGTAGAGTAGGTTTGTCTACAAATTCTGACATTCCCATTGCCAGAACTTCAGCATTTTCCAGCCCCTCATAACTAGCATTAGTTAGACTCAAACTGGGAATTAGACTAAAATTATAATTCTCAATCAAAAAATTTTGTCCGTCATACAAAGCAGCTAAAGGAATTGAACGTAACTCTTCATCTAAATAAAATAAGAGAGTATTAATACCAGCTTCTTTTAAGTCTGCTTCTAGGGGAGCAATTAACCACTTATATAGTTGGCGAGCTGCCGGCCATCCTGTTGTTCTGGGGTCGCTCACTTCCATATAAAATTCTTTTGCAATTCGACGGAGTTTGTTCGCTTCTACATCTGGAATACTTTTGACAATTGGTTTACCATCTGGCAAGACTAACATTAAAGTTAATCCGCTTGTCAAATTCTTAAGTTCAACGCCTTCAATTTGGTCAGTTAATTGGTTTGGATGAGTAATGACATAAATCGCAGCAGGTTTTTGTTCAGTTTGAGCCTCAATTTGACTAAAAATTTCTCGAATACTAGCTTCTGTTAAAATTTGTGCGGTTGGAAATTGAGTATGAGTGGATGAGAGAGACTGCACAACTGGATAATTCGTTATCAACTCTGAGTCAGTTTCAGCAATTGGAATTCTTTCTCTAATGGCAGATACTCTTGGTAAGGATGGTTCTGGTTCTACAGATAATCTAATTTCAGAATTATTCAAAGGTGCAACTGGAGAAGGTCTGGTTTCTAGAATATTAGTTGTATCTGAGGGGCGAGGTTGTCTGAATGAAGGAGGTTCTGACTCAAAGCTCGAATTTGTCAATGGTGAAATTTCGCTCTGATTTCTTGTTTGTTGGGAACGACGATTGGAATATTGTCTGGCAGAGGAATTTGGAAATTCTACAGAGGGAAGTTGTCTTTGTCTGAATGAAGGAGGTTCTGACTCAAAGCTCGAATTTGTCAATGGTGAAATTTCGCTCTGATTTTTTGTTTGTTGGGAACCACGATTGGAATATTGCCTGGCAGAAGGATTGGAAAATTCCATAGGGCGAGGTTGTGTCAATGAAAGAGGTTCTGACTCAAAGCTAGAATTTGCCAATGGTGAAATTTCGCTCTGATTTTTTGTTTGTTGGGAACCACGATTGGAATATTGCCTGGCAGAAGGATTGGAAAATTCCATAGGGCGAGGTTGTGTCAATGAAAGAGGTTCTGACTCAAAGCTAGAATTTGCCAATGGTGAAATTTCGCTCTGATTTCTTGTTTGTTCTGAACGACGATTGGAATATTGTCTGGCAGAGGAATTTGGAAATTCTACAGAGGGAAGTTGTCTTTGTCTGAATGAAGGAGGTTCTGACTCAAAGCTCGAATTTGCCAATGGTGAAATTTTGCTCTGATTTTTTGTTTGTTGGGAACCACGATTGGAATATTGCCTGGCAGAAGAATTTGGCAATTCTACAGAAATAGACTCAGTTTCTGGAATATTAGTCCTGTTATTAAACTGATTCTGAGACCTGTTTAAGGAAAGAGATTGTTTTGATAAAACAGATTCGGAAGTATTAATAACTCTCACCGACTGCCTGGATAAAGTTTCCCCTGAAACAGGAGGTACAAAAGAAACTCCATTATTATTGTTATAAGTTTCTACAGTTTCAGAAGCAATTCTACCTCGGCGTAAAGCTGAATTAACATTCTCCGAATGGGTAAGCTGAATCGTACCATTTTCTCTCATCCGAACATTTGTTGCGTGTTCTTGAGTTCCACCCGTAAGAATTTGTGGCAAAGCTACTATGGGTAAACCTGGATTTTGCAAAATTGTCTGAGCTGGTACTTCTAAATTCAACAGATTTCCATTTTGCCTAATCTGAACCCAACCATTTTCCGGAGCTATTACAGTATTAACATTACCGTTAGGAGCATCAAGACTTCCCAAATTCAAAATATAGTTTCCTGCTAACCCAATGTTTTGTCCGCCTCTTACTCTCAAATTTCCCTGATTAATAATTGCGCCTGATGCTCCTGAGAAAACAAACCCACTAGGAGAACCCACTAATTCTGAGTAGTTGTTTGGTGCAAAGGCATCAAAACGAGAGGAAGGAAAACCATTGATACTATTTCCAATATCAATTCCAGTTGATGTTGTGGCGAAAAACGAAGCAGGTAAATCTAAACGAGCATTGGAACCAAAAATTATTCCCGCCGGATTCATCAAAAATAAATTGGCATTACTTCCAGTCATTCGAATCATTCCATCAATCTGAGAAATATTTCCTCCCCTAACCCTTGTCAAAATATTCTGTGTTTCTGGAGTTGAAATAAAATTAACGGTTTGCCCGGTGTTCAAATTAAACTGTTCAAAACTGTGGAATAAATTAGCTCGATCTGCCGAACGACTACCTCCCCCAACATCAAAAGTTTGTGAATTTGGGGTTTGAGATGTAGGAATGACAACTGTTCCCGTTCCATCAGACGCCGGGATAATTTGGGCAGGAGTCATTAACGGGGAAGTTAAAACAGTTGCTCCTGTCAGGGCAGCTATTTTAGATAATTTGTTCATACTATAGTAGGCAAAGCTGGAATTAGGATTAGCTTTATGCCTTAGATTTTAACCAAATTTGTTCAACTTGTTCATAGGATAGCCTAGCTTTAGAAGGAATGTTGATTGACATGAATGTTGGTCGGATTCTCGCGCCTGTGGTGGCACCAAACACCTTTAGGACCTCTTTTACCTGGTATGACAATAGGCATCTTTCTCTTTCCTTGACACTCCCCGCTAATCGCGAGACGGGGATTCTTGGCTCAACGACTCACCATCACCTAGCAGGATTTCTCCAACATTCGCCAGAGGGTGGGTCTCCCCAAGCGTAAGTTGTTCCGGTGTGCCCCACCGTACATAGTGCTTTTTGTAGGATGTTTCTTGCAGCATTTACATCTCTATCTGCTTCATAGCCACAATGAGGACAAACATGGGTTCTCACAGATAGAGACTTTTTGACAACTTCCCCACAGTTAGAACAATTCTGACTTGTATAGTTAGGTGGTACTGCTACTGTAGCCTTGCCATACTTTGCACCAAAATAATAAGTGCCAAAGTCGAAAAGTTGACCAAGCAACATCACTGATTGATTTAGCTAGCCTTCGATTTCTTACCATACCTTTCACATTCAAGTCTGCCTTCGGCACGCCGCTCCGCGTCTACATAAGCTATCAAATCGTTAGATTGAATCACGCAATACGCTACTCTCTTAGCATATTCTTTACGCTGCCTACTTACTCTCAAATGCTTCCGCGCATATCTATTTCTAGCTTTGTGGTAGTTGTGTGACTGCGGTTTAGCTCCTTTCCTATATTTTTTAGATTTTTGACGATTTGCTCTATTTAACTGCTTTTCAGACTTTCTGTAAAATTGAGGGTTTCCTATGGTCTTACCATTACTATCAGCCAAGAAATATTTAATTCCTACATCTAAACCTACTGCTTTTCCTGTTGGTAGGGGCGAATGGCCATTCGCCCCTACAATGTTTAAATCTGTTTGAATAGCAAATTGAGCATAATAACCATCAGCCCGTTTAATTAACCTTACTCGTTTTATTTGGTTCAGTTGATAGTAGTTTAAATCATAAGTACCTTTTAGTTTCAAAGTACCTATATTTTTCTTGCCTGAAAAAGTAATTGCCTTTCTATTCTCTGACAACTTCCAACCAGAAGTTTTATACTCTACAGAACGGCAATGCTTTTTAAACTTAGGATAAGGGACTTCCAAAAAATAAAATGTACAATTTATGAGAATGATAATCATTTTTATACGGGAGAGGAAGGGGTTGACATCGCCAACCCCTTCCTCTCATAAATTGGCATCACAATTTCTGTACTTCACCTAG
>NZ_JAAHGT010000610.1 GCF_010672385.1 Okeania sp. SIO2F4 | reverse complement strand
ATATTAGTCGCGGGTGGGCAATCCGAGACAAAAAACGGACATGGAGGCAAGCATAAGACTACTGCCAAAGTAGCAGCAGCCTGTGAGATGTCAACCCACCGAGGAGCTACGGCTTAGTAGGAATCCCCGTGCCTTTAGGCCGGGGAGGATGTCAAAGAAAGGAAAATCAATGTAAAAGAGACCAAATTGATTAATAAGAATTTTTGCTTATGCTAATCATTAGAAACTTAAAAAGTGCAAAACCAATAATCATTTTTCAAATTAAGAATCCCCAGGTACTTGCGCCTGGGGAATATATCAAAAATTATTTGTAAAATCCTATTAAGTAATTAGATATTTCTGAAGAGCGATCGCTCTGTGCTTTCTAGAAAGGTTCTGTTTTTAACTGTTTTGACTCTGGAAAATTATCAATCATTTCTTTTAATTCTTCTTTTCCAGACCAAGCATTTTGATTTTTATATATTGTTGATATTGATTCATAGAAATTTTTCCAAAGAGGCAAAGTATCAGGATAAGTATTTATAGTTTATTGAAATAACTCTTTCAGTATAAATATACAGTCTATAAGCTGGTTATTTTCTACTGTTTGCTCAAGCAAATATTTAATATCCTCATTTGTCATAATTGGAATAATAGGTCTAATATGTTTTTCTGCATTTTCTCTGCCAGATTTAAAATACTTAGAACGAATAAATATGTCTATATTGAGTTTAACTATTTCCTTAGCAAAAATAGCACTTTCTTTTCTATTAGCTTTTGCTCTCTTTAATGCTTTAACAAAAGCTAAGTGATGTCGTTCATTAAGTTGTCGTTCATTAAGTTGATAATGATTTTTATAAATAGTTATAAGGTCATTTTTAATTTCTGGTAATAAATGAAGCACAAAAATTCCAAAAACTCTATTATAAAATTCTATTTTTTCTTCTTTGAGAAAATACTTAAACTTTTCTTTTATGTTTTCAGGGCAGTCATCCCAAAATTTGTTATCTATATTAAATAGAAAGGCTAAAAGGTGTAGCCTATCATCATCAATTTTACCTAGAATATCTCTGATTTTCTTGCTTTCCAAAGATTCAAAAACATTTCTGTAATCTTTCACTAAGCACTCTATAACCCATATATAATTGTTTATTATCCCTGCTGAATCACCAGGAAAAGGAACTAGAAAGATAACTTTTTTCAAAGAAAGTACAATAAGATTAAGCAAATATTTTTCGGAACCTACTAAGAAATGTCTACTACTTAAGAAGTTTTTCACTCCCTCTAGATCCTCAGGAAAATACAAACTTTCCACATCTCTTTCTAAAGCTTCCCCCGCAGCTTTTCCAATAATAGGAGGTTGACTAAGCAAAACTTCTATGGCAGTTCTAATATGTGTGCGAGCTAATTCTGGAGTAGGTTGAAATAGCAATCCTTCAGAATCTAAAACAGGGTGGGCACAACGATGTCTATCTTGTTGAATCCTATCTAAATGTTCATACTCTAAATTAGTAATAATTTGAACTTTATTACGAGCATTCTTTAAAATTTCTCTTTCCCAACTTGCCACTTGCTTTTTATCAGGATTATTTCTAATTTTATCTATCTCTTCTATATTTTGTTTTGCTGCTTTATCGTGATAAGTCTCAGAAAGAATCCGAAATTTTTGGTACAAATCATATACAATAGCAATCCAAATTGAAACAATAGCAGAACGATAAGCTCCAGCAGAATAAGAGGCAATAGCTTCACCTGCATAGGCACGAATATTATCATCTTGAATTTCTAGTAAAAGTGCTTCTAGATCGGCTAATTGACTATAACTTCTCATTTGATATTTCATTTATCCCCTTCTAACTTCTAAATATTATTTTCAAGTAAATGACTATCTTCAGGATTATAAAAATCAGAAACCCTTACTTTTTTCACTTTCCCCAAAGCAGGAATAATCAATGCTTTTAACTTTTTAGTTTTAACTTCGTAAATTCAATCTTGTATGGCATAAATCATTTTTAAATATTTCTAATCCGCTCAATATCTTGCAAAAATTCCTCCCGCGTTACTCCCTTGAGTAGCTCTTCTCGTTCCTTAGTATAATCACCATTTCCCCATCCTATTTGTTGTAAATTTGATGGTATTAATCTGACCCAAATTATCTACTAAAATGTGATAACTTTTTCTTCTAAGTTCAATTGGTGTGATTTCCAGTTTCTCCTTCTTCTTCAAAAGTATTCATTAACCAATTAACAGGATTACTTAATTTTATTTGGAGCAATTTATGATAGTTATTTGCCTTTTTAAGTAAGCGGTTGTCAAGGGTTGTTCTTACCAACTGCTTCTCCTTTAACTTTTGAATTTTAACTTCCGGGTAGCAGCACTAGGAATTACAATTCCAATTTATTTATAATCCTAAACAATAACGTACTGCTGTTTCAATTTCTTTCATTTTATCATCAGATAATTTTCCTACTGGTTGCTCAGAAAACCTACTTCCATCTAAAGAACGAATTTGAAAACAAAGAAAAACTGTTTCTAAAGGTAATCCACTTTCATCGGATGAAACTCTAACATTAGTCGGAAAATCCCGTTGAATATTTTCGCTTTTTGTTCCTACAACTAGCGTGGCAACTAATGGCAATTTATTAATAGTATTAATAGACAAAACTAGAACAAGTATAGCACCAGATTGTTCTCTGCCTTTTACCAAAAAATGAGGTTCAAAGCCTGCACTTTTAAGGGGATGAAAAAAATATCCGATTCAGTATTTCAAGCATCAGACTTTAGTCTGAGGTTCACTGATAACTGATAACTGATAACTGATAACTGAAATGACCGGACTAAGATTTACAAAATAGATTTCTCCTATTTAAATACTCACAATTAATCAATTCCATCCATTTCAGTAATTATAAATTCTTGGTCAATTAAAGCTATTTATCTTTGAATATATGGATCATTTGCCATTAGTTCAATCTGATTTTCTATGTTATACTTTTAAAGTTCAAGTATTTGAGTTGATTTTTGCTTGACTTTTTCAGTTAAACGGTTAATTCAGCAATTAACAATGAACAATTAATAATTAATAATTACCCCTTCTTAAAACGGATAGGATTGAGTCAAAGGAAAATTTTTGATTTATCCCCTATCCAAGGGGAGGCTTTAAGGCGTGAATTGTTGAATGAATAATTAATTGACTATCAACTCTTAATTATTAATTATTAATTATTAACTATTAATTATTAATTATTCGGTAACCATTTTTGTTCATCTAGAGATAAATAATTAATTGCTTGTTCAATTTCCAATAATTTGTTAGACATAAGTTTCTTTTTGAGGAATTATCATCTTAATTATAACTATATTAATCTTTTCATAACTACTATATAAGAATCAATTTTAATAAAATATCGCGATGCCTAAAATAAAAATATTACAAGAGGATAAATCTTATACTTTTCAGTCTTATTTTGAGTTACCTTATGAAGCTGATGAAATTCTATAGCAATCCGCGCATAGGTTGCGGGTAATCAAAAAGTAGATAAAAAGACCGAAACTCCTACCTGTTCCCTGTTCCCAGTTAAGCGTTCCCTAAAAGCAGTAAGATTTTTATACACAAATAAAATAGGATTGCTATAGCAGAGTTAAATTATTCATTAGTTAAATCTCGTTTATCTTTACCAAAGACAACAAAAGCATTAGAAAATTTTATTGGACATACAGAATAAACTAGAGGATATTTTACCTTTTGTGAATCTAAGTAATGAAACTGCTAGACGAGAAATTTTAGTCTCTCCAATTTTATTGGAAATTGTTCATTTTTGTCATTGTCAGTTAAGAATTGAATATCCTTTGAAAGTTAATGATTGGTTAAAAGGTAGTTTAGATTATTTATTACGTTCTACAAATGATTTATTAGTTATTGAGGCAAAAAATGATGACTTAACTAGAGGTTTTACTCAGTTAGCCGTAGAGTTAATTGCATTAGCTGAAGTCGAAAAAAACAATATTTTCTATGGTGCAGTAACAATGGGAGATGTGTGGCGTTTTGGGAAATTAAATAAAAAGGACCAACAAATTACACAAGATATTAATTTATTTAAAATACCAGACGATCTCAAAGATTTAGGTGAAGTTTTAGTAGGTATTTTGGAAGGAGTAGAAAATTAAGTAGTGGTTCATGGTAATGGCAGGGAGTGTGGGAAGTGTGGGGGGTGTGGGGAGTGTGGGAAGAAAAAAAAATATATATCTTCACCACTATGCTAGCAGAACAACCGAAAATTAAAATAAAGAGTAAATAGGGTGAAATAATTGATGATTTCTGTAGGATAATTGATTTTCTTATTATTCTAGCAATGCAAAAACTATTTTGAGTGTAATTAGTTCAATTAGCGGTTAATATTAAGTCAATTGTTTATTAGACATCTCCAGAAAAGAGGGAGTAGGTCGGAGAGAGTAGGGAGTAGGCGGAAATAATTGACTGTTTCTTCTCGATAATTGATCTAATTTTTTATTTTTGGAGATGTCTATTTATCTAAAAAACTCATCTCTTTCCTCGAAATAAATGATTATGTTCAGGATTATAAAGACCAGAACGCCCTATTTTTTCCACCTTCTCCAAAGTAGGACTAATCACATAAAGCGTTGTTCTAACTAACTCTTTCTCCTCAGTTACAACAGCCATCTTCTCCAAAGGTACAACCCAAATTTCCTCATCAGGCCATCCCAACCGATAACATATAGCCACAGGTATCTGATCAGAATAATGTTCCATCAACTTTTCTTGTGCTTCCCACACATGACGGGCGCTCAAATACAAACATAAACTCGCCCCATGAGCTGCCAAACTACCCAACTCTTCTCGTGAAGGAACTCCTGTTGCTTTCCCACTAATTCTCGTTAAAATAATCGTTTGTACCAACCCAGGTACAGTCAACTCCACCTTTAACTTAGCTGCTGCATCCTGAAACGCACTAATTCCCGGCACAATTTCAAAATCAATTCCCGCTTCAGCTAAAAGTTGCATTTGTTCATAAACCGCCCCATACAAACTAGGGTCTCCAGAATGAAGGCGTACCACACAAAGACCTTTTCTCACTCGGTCAATCATTACAGGCAAAATTTCTTCCAAAGTTTTATTAGCTGTTCCAATAATCTCAGCATCAGAACGCACATTCCGTAACATTTGCTTGGGTACCAAAGAATCTGCATATAAAATTACATCTGCTGTAGACAAGATTTTGTCAGCCTTCAGCGTCAATAGGTCGGGGTCACCTGGACCTGCTCCTACAATGTAAACTGCTGGTGTAAGACTTTCGGTATTTTTCATTTTCAATTAATCAAAAAATTTGTAGTGGTGTAGCGCTACGCACAAGGCAAAAGTTACTCATGCAAAAGAATCATGCATAGATTTATACAAATTAAAAAATGGCTTGTTAATCAATGCTGACCTCAACGGCAGTTACAATACCCATACGAAAGGCAGTTCCAATTGCTTATGCTCATCGAATATAGAGGGAGTAATCCCACTCAGGATAACACCCGGAAAAGTGAGTTTATAGATAAATATTTGTCTATAAACCTAAAAATGACGTGAGGAAGTTAGCCAGCCAGTTTTAACGGCTGCTTGAATAACGACACGCGGGTAATAAAGCGGAGCAAAGGTGTGTTATGATAGTAGATTGCAAGTAAGAACAAGGTTTGTCGCCATGACATGACCGCTAGTACGGTGAGATTCGGGCCTACAGTATAAGGGGAATTAATTTCCTACGACGGCTCAAAGCAAGTAATGCAGCTAGAGCAGCGAGAAGATTGCTCTAACCAGTGCGAGTAAAACCACTCTGAAATGTAAGCTCACAGCTAGATAATGATCTATGCCGAGGAGTCTAGAAGTCTGCCCTTCAGGCTTTAAGCAAATGTGGATTTATCCCCTAAGCGGTAGATTTACTACAGAATCCAGGGTGTTTC
>NZ_JAAHGT010000061.1:15955-20648 GCF_010672385.1 Okeania sp. SIO2F4 | reverse complement strand
TCAGAAAGTTTACGAGTTGAAGATGGAGCGCAAATAGCTACTACTACATCTGGTCGAGGGGATGGAGGAAATTTAACTATTTCTGCTAGGGATGTACAACTCACAGGAATTTCTACTAATGGCGAAAATGTCAGTAGCTTGCTTGCTAGAGTGTTCAACGCAGCAGAAGGAAATGGAGGCAATTTGAGCCTGGAAACAGAAAGTTTACGAGTTGAAGATGGAGCGCAAATCAGTACCACTACATTTGGCCCAGGAGATGGAGGGGATTTAACTATCTCTGCTAGGGATGTAGAACTTGCAGGTACTTCTACTAATGGTGAAAAAGCCAGTGGTTTGTCTGCTAGAGTGTTCAACGCAGCAGAAGGAAATGGAGGCAATTTGAGCCTGGAAACAGAAAGTTTACGAGTTGAAGATGGAGCGCAAATCAGTATCACTACATTTGGCCCAGGAGATGGAGGAGATTTAACTATCTCTGCTAGGGATGTGCAACTCACAGGAACTTCTGCTGATGGTGAAAAAGCCAGTGGTTTGTTTGCTAGAGTGTTCAACGAAGCAGAAGGGAATGGAGGCAATTTGAGATTAGAAACAGAAAGTTTACGAGTTGAAGATGGAGCGCAAATCAGTACCACGACATTTGGCCCAGGAGATGGAGGGGATTTAATTATCTCTGCTAGGGATGTAGAACTCGCAGGAACTTCATCTGCGGAAGCTTTCCCTATGGATGTAGAGCCTCCTGGAATTTCGGCTGTTAACAATGTTGGGAATCAAGAACTTTCAGGAATTTCCGCTGTTAATGAAGTTGGGGATGTAGAACTCACAGGAACTTCTGCTGACGTTGCAAATGCTAGTGGTTTGTTTGCTACAGTATTTGTGAGAGCAGAAGGGAATGGAGGCAATTTGAGATTAGAAACAGAAAGTTTACGAGTTGAAGATGGAGCGCAAATAGCTACTACTACCTTTGGTAAGGGAAATGCTGGAAATTTAGCTATCTCTGCTAGGGATGTAGAATTGCTCAGAACTTTTGGTGGAGGACAATTTTCTAGTGGTTTGTTTGCTCAAGTTAATAGGGAAGCAGAAGGGAATGGAGGCAATTTGAGATTAGAAACAGAAAATTTACGAGTTCAAGATGGAGCGCAGATAGCTACTAGCACTTTTAGTAAAGGAGATGGTGGAAATTTAATCATTTCAGCTAAGAATATAGAACTAATCGGAACTGGTGCTAATGGTGAACAACCTAGAAGTGGTTTATTTGCTTCAGTACAAAGGGAGGCAGAAGGAGCAAATGCAGGAAGTTTAAATATAGAGACAGAAAATTTACGAATTCAAGATGGAGCAAAGATTGGAGTAGATGTATTTGGTGAAGGAGATGGAGGAGAGTTAACCATCTCAGCCACAAATATAGAACTAATAGGAATAGCTGCTGATGGTCAAAGAGTAAGTGAAATCACAGCAGCAGTACAAGAAGAAGCAATAGGGGATGGAGGAAGCATCACACTCAACACAACAAACCTACAAATCCAAAACGGAGCGCGAATAACAGCCAGCACATCCGGTCAAGGAAACGCAGGAAACTTAACCATCTCAGCCAAAAACCTACAACTTACAGAAACCTCTGCTAACGGTGTACCCAGCAGAATAACCGCCGAAGCAGACTCCAGAGCAACAGGAGCAGGCGGAACCTTAACCATCAACACCGAAACCCTCAACCTACGCAACCAAGCTGAAATAACAGTCAGTTCTGCCACCGAACAACCAGCAGGCAACCTAGAAATCAACAGTAACAACATCCTCATTGAAAATCAAGCTAGTCTCAATGGTGAAACTACAGCAGGTCAAGGCAGCATCACCATCAATAACAACAAATATCTCATCCTCCGCCACCAAAGCAACATCACCACCAACGCCACCGGAACAGCCACCGGAGGCAATATCACCATCAACACCGAAAATCTAGTTGCCCTCGAAAACAGCGACATATCCGCCAACGCCCAACAAGCATTCGGAGGCACCATCAACATCACCGCAGCAGGTATATTCGGCACAGAATTCCGCCCCCAACAAACAGACCAAAGCGACATCACCGCTACCTCAGAATTAGGAGCCTCATTCAGTGGTCAAGTCAACATCAACACCCCAGAAGTTGACCCCAGTGACGGACTCGTAGAATTTGATGACACCATCCCCGACATCTCCAACCTCATCGACCAAAACCCTTGCCGACAAGGACAAGGTAACGAATTCACCATCACAGGACAAGGAGGCTTACCACCAAATCCCACAGACCCCCTCACCCCCAACACCCTCTGGCAAGACGAACAAACCTCAACAACTCCTCCACAAGCTACCACCTCATCAGACCAAGAATTTATCGAAGCACAAGGTTGGATATCAACACCCCAAGGTATTCAACTCATAACTAACCCCAACACCGCTACACCCGCACGCCCCTGGTTAATACCACCAAACTGCGAACAATTAGACACTCAACAACAACCACCCTATCTAGTCGCTAGTAGTAACGGAACTATTCCTGCTAGAGCATCTAGACTAAAATTGTGGGAAAAAAAACCTAACCCCCCAACCCCCTTCCCTACAAGGGAAGGGGGAGCATCTTTCACCCCTCTCCTTGCAGGAGAGGGGTTGGGGGAGAGATCTTCATTGACTCAAATTTACCCACATTTTCAAGCTAGACTTCCTACTAACTCCAATACCCAACCCCTAAAAGTAACAATTCAACAATTCAACTTTCAAGGTAACACCAAATTTAACAACCAAGAACTACAACAACAACTCACACCATACCTCAACCAACCCATCACCTTTGCTCAACTCATCGCAGCACGCACCGCCATCACACAATATTACACCCAAAACAACTACATCACATCAGGAGCATTTATCCCCACCCAAACCATATCCGACAACGGCACCGTCACACTCCAAGTAGTAGAAGGAAAAGTTGGTGAAATCAACGTGAATATCCAAGGCAGATTAAACGAGAATTATATCAAGAGTCGCCTCAAAAAAGCAACCACCGCTCCCCTCAACCAAGAAAAACTATTTTCTGCCCTACAACTATTACAACTAGACCCCAATATCAAAACAATATCTGCCGAACTCTCAGCAGGAGTCCGTCCAGATACAAACATATTAGACGTAGAAGTTGTCACAGCAAACCCTTGGCAAATAGCAACCATCAGTAATAACGGCAGAGCACCTAGTGTGGGAACATTTCGGCGAGGAGTAGAAGTAGGTTATGGGAATATAACAGGAATGGGTGACAGTTTCAATACTCTCTACACTAATACCGATGGCAGCGATACGGTAGAGGTATCTTATTCTATTCCTGTTAACTCTAGTAATGGTCGCATTGAACTATTTTACCGTCATCGAGATAATGAAGTTATAGAATCACCATTTGAAAGACTCGATATTGAGTCAAATTCTAATACTTACGAATTATCATTTCGTCAACCTATAGTGCAAACGCCATGGCAAAACCTAAGTTTGGGGTTATCTGCAACCAGACGAGATAGTCAAACATCAATATTAGGCACAAATTTTCCATTATCTGAGGGTGCTGATGAGAATGGAGAAACGAAATTATCAATTTTGCAGTTTTTCCAAGATTATCAACTGCGGGGGGATAATCAGGTTTTAGCATTTAATTCTCAATTTAATGTGGGGTTGGGAATATTGGATGCGACTGTCAATAGTAATGAACCCGATAGTAGGTTTTTTTATTGGCGTGGTCAGGGACAATGGGTGCGTAAGTTAGCAGAAAATACTTTATTGGTGGTAGGAGCAGATGTGCAATTGTCTCCATCAGACTTAGTGCCACTAGAAAGGTTTGGTTTGGGGGGATATAGGAGTGTGAGAGCTTATCGTCAGGATACTCGTTTGACGGATAATGGGGTGTTGGGAACGCTTGAGTTAAGGTTGCCGGTGCCGTGGATATCAGGGGAGAAGAGGTTATTTCAGGTAGTGCCGTTTATTGATGGGGGGGTAGCGTGGAATAGTGATGGTGAGGAGGTGGAGGGAAGTAATGGTTTGGCAGCGGTGGGGGTGGGGTTGCAGGTGAGTTTGTGGGAGAGGGTGAATATGCGGTTGGATTATGGTATTCCCTTGGTGGATGTGGACTCAAAAGACGAGACTGCTCAGGAAGAGGGGTTTTATTTTTCTGTTTCTGCTTCTCCTTTTGATTTTTGAGGGGGTTGTGTAGGTTGGGTTGAAGAATGAAACCCAACATCATAGGTTTTTGTTTAGTTGCGCTGCTGCTTAACCCAACCTACAGTATGATATCAATTATCTTTTTCCTATAGGTATAATATGAAGATAATCAAATTACTCACTTTTCTGCTACTCCTTTTGATTTTTGAGGGGGTTGCGTAGGTTGGGTTGAAGAATGAAACCCAACATCAACATCATAGGTTTTTGTTGGGTGGCGCTACCGCTTAACCCAACCTACAGTATGATATCAATTATCTTTTTCCTATAGGTATAATATGAAGATAATCAAATTACTCACTATTCAGGAAGAGGAGTTTTATTTTTCTGTTTCTGCTTCTCCTTTTGATTTTTGAGGGGGTTGCGTAGGTTGGGTTGAAGAATGAAACCCAACATCAACATCATAGGTTTTTGTTGGGTGGCGCTACCGCTTAACCCAACCTACAGTATGATATCAATTATCTTT
>NZ_JAAHGT010000061.1:0-15945 GCF_010672385.1 Okeania sp. SIO2F4 | reverse complement strand
CTCCTTTTGATTTTTGAGGGGGTTGCGTAGGTTGGGTTGAAGAATGAAACCCAACATCAACATCATAGGTTTTTGTTGGGTGGCGCTACCGCTTAACCCAACCTACAGTATGATATCAATTATCTTTTTCCTAGAAGTATAATATGAAGATAATCAAATTACTCACTTTTCTGCTACTCCTTTTGATTTTTGAGGGGGTTGCGTAGGTTGGGTTGAAGAATGAAACCCAACATCAACATCATAGGTTTTTGTTGGGTGGCGCTACCGCTTAACCCAACCTACAGTATGATATCAATTATCTTTTTCCTATAGGTATAATATGAAGATCATAAAATTACTTACTATCGCCCTATTGAGTTTCTTTTTAATCCTAGGAATTAATATTTTATCTCCTGTTTTCGCAGAATCTTCTGCTTCTAATTTAGTTCAGCAAGGAATCCAATTATTACAACAAGGAAAAGCTGAAGCAGCATTAGAAATTTGGGAACAAGCAGAAGTTATTTATCGTAAAAATAAGAATCAAATTGGTATTATCGGCACTCAAATTAATCGAGCTTCTGCTTTAACAAGTTTGGGTTTTTATCGACGTTCTTGTAATACAATTCTACAAGCATTTGGCAATGATTTAGAATGCGATCGCTTAACTACAAATGACCTAGAAAATTTTCTGCTAAAGTTTCAAACATCAAATCCTAATCTCAATTTTCAGGGTTTACAAAGTTTGGGAAATGGATTGCGGGCGATTGGCAAATTGGAATTATCTCAACAAGTTTTAGAAGCAAGTTTTGCCTTGGCAGATTCTAACAATAGCAAAAGTCAATTATTGCTTAATTTAGGCAATAATTTCCTTTCTCAAGCCCAAGGTATTGCTAATATTAATCTCAGAAGAAGAAAAGAGGAAGAAGCACTTCAAGCTCTAGTCGAACAAGGTTTATCTAATTATCAAGAATCTGCCACTATTTCTCCTGAAAAATTAGTTCAAATTCAAGCAACTATTAATCATCTTAGTTTGATGCTCAAATTTAGACAATGGTCTAGAGAACCTCGCGATATTTGGCTGCAACCTTATATAAAATTTCAGATTGAAACTTTACCCCAAATTATTCAAACTTTAAATCAAATTAATCCCACTCCTGACTCGATTCAAGCAAGAATTAAATTAGCAGAAATTTTTATTGATTTTGAGGAAATAGATCCTAAATCAACCTTAGCTAAACTTAAGACTAATTTGGCTGAACTTACTCCAGCTAACGAACTATTAAATCGGGCAATTCAGGAAGCAAAAATTATTAATAATTATCGTTTAGAAGCTTATGGAATTGGCATTCAAGGCAAACTGAGCCAAAAGAATGGAGGCTTGGAAAAGGCACTAAAATTGACAAATCAAGGATTAGCGATCGCTCAAAAAGTATCCGCTGCTGATATTGCTTATCAATTCCAAGAACAATTAGGGGATATTTTCATTCAGCAAGGAAAAACCCCAGAAGCACTCTTAGCTTACAAATCTGCTTTTAATACTTTGCAAGTTTTACGACGAAACTTGGTAGCTTTAAATCGAGATATTCAGTTTGATTTTCGCGCTAGCGTTGAACCCCTATATAGAAAATTGGTGGCATTACTACTGCAACCAGAAACAGACTCAACTCAACCAAGTTTGCAAAATCTCAAAGCTGCTCGTGAAGTGATTGAATCTCTACAATTGGCAGAATTGGATAACTTTTTCCAAGATGCTTGTGTTAATGCTGAGGATATTAATATTGATGAAATTGATGAAAATGCAGCGGTTATTTATCCAATTTTATTAGAGAATCAATTAAGTGTTATTCTTAAGTTGCCTGGTGTTGATAATTTTCGTTATGCTTCAGTAAGTGATAGGGACTTTGAAGCGAAATTTAAGGAAAACCTATTCTTGCTGCTAGTTTACATTAGAAGTCAAGAAGAAATTAGCGTTCAGTCAAATGCAAATCAACTTTATCAGTGGTTAATCAAACCATTTGAAAAAGACTTGGAAACAAATCTAGAAAACGACACGAGTCAAATTAAAACCTTAGTTTTTGTCTTGGATGGGTTACTCAGAAATATCCCCATGTCAGTGTTGTATGATAGCGAACGGGAACGATATCTAGTTGAACGATACGCGATCGCTATTGCTCCTGGTTTGCAATTGGTCGATCCCAAACCATTATTAAAAGAGCAGCTACGAGTATTAACTGCGGGAACAGGTCAACAAGCACCAAGTTTTGAGCAGGAAGGTTATGGTCGCTTGCCTAATGTTGAACAGGAACTAGAAGCAATTCAAAAAACAATACCACAATCTGAACAATTAGCAGATGAAAATTTCACGAAAATTAATATTCAAGACAAAATTAATTCTGCACCCTTTAGTATCGTCCATATTGCAACTCATGGACAATTCAGTTCTAATCCTGATGATACTTTCATATTAGGATGGGATGAACGTATTAATGTTCGGGATTTAGATCGACTGCTTCAGAGTGATAATTTGCAGCGATCGGATCGAGCAATAGAATTATTAATTTTAAGTGCTTGTGAAACAGCACTGGGGGATACGCGAGCAGCATTGGGTTTAGCTGGAGTTTCTATTAGAGCTGGCGCTCGTAGTGTTGTAGGGAGTTTATGGAGGGTAAGTGATGCGTCTACAGCAGAATTAATGAAACAGTTTTATCAACAATTATTGAAATCTGATAGTTCACAACTGAAAAAAGCAGAAGCACTACGTCAAGTTCAAATGAGATTTATTAACGGAGAAATTGAACCAGATTTTAATTACAATATACCCTATCATTGGTCATCATTTATTCTTGTTGGTAATTGGTTATAGTTAGGGTTTGCACTCAAAAGTCTTTTTGTTGAGGTAGGGAGTAGGTCGGAGGGGCGATTCGCGAATCGCCCGTACAGGAGTAGTTAAGAATTAGGAGGAGCAGGGAGTTGTAGAAGAGTAATCGTTCATCATAGCCACAGGACTTACGCAGAACCAGCATCTCTTGGTGCGCGTTCCCTCTCTTGGTCAGCATTCCCTCACAGGAGTGCGCGTTCCCTCTCTTGGTCGGCGTTCCCTTGCGACTGGCGTCGTCGCGGGGTCCGACCGCTTGCGTCTGACGCCGACGCGGGGTCGCACCGCTATCTAGTAGGGGTGATTCGCGAATCACCCCTACAGACGGTGTATGATTTGATATTTTGCGTAAGTCCTGAGCCACTTAAATTTTCTGCCTCGCGTTACTCCAAAATGCTTAATTTTTCAGCTTTATTAACACAAAAGCTGGTACTTCTTCCCGACCTAAAGTTTCTCAAACCTTTATATGTAAATGCTTTTATATTTAATCAGCAAGCCCTAGTTAAACAATTGTATTAAATGCAGATGGTCTATAAAGTCTTACAGCTCATTCCAGTGTGATGAATTATTTAATTATTAATAATTAAATAATTCGCGCCTTGAAGCCTCCCCTTGGATAGGGGAAAAAAGCGGTCCTTGGATGGCGAGGTCCCCTCGCCATATCCAATCAACCAAGAGAAGAAATAATATCTCCTTATATTCAATCAAGAGCGGTTTTAACCTTCTTGTAATTATCAATTATCCATTATCAATTATCAATTAATGAAAGTAGCACTAGCTTTTTTAATAGTTTTTGAAGTATAGAATTAAGTTTTAATTCTTTTTGACAAAATTTAATAAAACCACCGTACCAAACTTATATGGAATAGGCTGAAAAAGCAAGAAAAAATCTTATAATTCTTTTACTGATACTTCTAATTCGTCTACTAATTTTTTTAGTTCTAATTGTTCATGGGAGAAGAAGCTTTCTGATTCTTCATCAACTGAACTTTCCTCTTCCGATAAGAAGCTTCCTACTTCTTCTAATAATTCATCTAATTCTTCTAAAATTATTCTTCTTTGTCTGTGTAAACTATTTGTTTGCCTTGGAAATTGTTCTACTTCTGATTTTTCATAGGAGAAGAAGCTTTCTGACTCTTCTTCCCCAAGTTGAACAGGTTGAGTCTGCTTTGTTAAGGACTTCTTTTCCGACACTAATGTTTCCAGTTCCATATCAGTGAGTTCCTCGAATAAGGAGTTCAGATTTTGTTTGTTAATGTGTTTTTTGGCTGTTGTTGTAATTGCAATGATTTGGTTTTTCACGGTTTTTCGTTTCCTGTGTTTGAACTAATTGTTTTAATCATCACCCTTTTTTTTGGTGATAGTTGTGATTTGTAAGGAAAATTACGGTGATATTTTGGTTGGGTTTGAGTGAGTCAGGGACTATCGAGAGAGTGAGTCACAGACTACAGCAAACTGAACTAAATCAGTGCCCTGGTGTGACGATCATCACTATACTTAGGGTTTGCGCTCAAAAGTCTTTTTGTTGAGGTAGGGAGTAGGGGCGATTCGCGAATCGCCCCTACGACTCCTGACTCTTAATTAACTATCTAATTACCAAATAATTAAGGTTTAAAGCCTCTCCTTTAAAGGAGAAACAAGAAAATATTTTCCTTTTATTCAATCCTATCCGTTTTTAGGGAGAGGTAATTATCAATTATCAATTATTGAAACCAATGCTACCGGATTTGATATGACTCCTTCTTCAGAGTATTTCTCTTCAGTAATTTTTTACAAAAAAAAAGAGTAGGGATAGACTCTTGTCATATCCCTACTCTCAACAAAATTAAAATTTTCAGCCAAGGTAAAACCTAATTACTAAATCCCGATCGCCATACTATTTAAACACACCAGAAACAGATAATACTTCAGACTCAGGAAGTCTGGGGAAGAAAGCTCCTTTAGCAAACAGTTGAGGATTAGCTTTAGCAAAAGTGTATGATTGACGTACCTGAGTATTTACTGCAACTGTCTTAGCATCATACATCCGAGTTGCCATCTTAGGATATAAACCAATTCCGATAATCAAAGCTAAGAAACAAGCAGCGATCGCTACTTCTCTTGGTTTAGCATCTGTATAAACAGCTTTCGCAGGTAACACACAGTTAGTACCAAAGCAAACTGCCTCATCTAGAATTTCATTTTCATAAGGAGTATCTTTGAGGATACAAGCTGGTGCTTGACCAGTGCTGTAGAACATTTGACGCAACATGGAGAGTAGATAGATAGGAGTCAATATCAGACCAACTGCTGCCAAGAATACTGTCACTGTACGGAAAGTAGAGCTGTAAACATCGCTGCTAGTCACACCAACAAATACCATCAGTTCGCTAGCAAAACCACTCATTCCAGGAAGAGCTAAGGATGCCATTGCACTAACTGTAAATAGAGCAAATACTTTTGGCATTACTTGACCAAGACCACCCATTTCGTCTAATGACAAAGTGTGGAGACGATCGTAAGTTACACCTGCGAGGAAGAACAATACTGCAGCAATTAAACCGTGAGAAATCATCTGTAGTAAAGCTCCACTTACTCCCAAGTCAGTGAAGGAAGCAATACCTAACAACACAAAACCCATGTGAGCAACAGAGGAGTAAGCCAAACGGCGCTTCATGTTAGATTGGCCGAAAGAGTTTAAGCCACCGTAAACAATATTAACAACACCTAGAATTGCCAGAATAGGAGCAAAGTAAACATGGGCATCAGAGAGCATTTCTAAGTTAAGGCGAATTAATCCATATCCACCCATTTTCAGCAATACACCAGCAAGAATCATTGAGACAGGTGCAGAAGCTTCGCCGTGAGCATCAGGTAGCCATGTATGTAGAGGGAAAACAGCTAACTTAACTCCAAAAGTAATTAGTAATCCTGCGTATATTAGAAGTTCAAAAGCTATTGGATAATCTTTCAGACCTAGTTCCACCATGTCAAAGGTAATATTGCCACCACCGTAGAGGGCCATTCCCAAAGCTGCCACCAGAATAAATATAGAAGCGGCTGCTGTGTAGAGCAAGAATTTTGTTGCAGCGTAGCGACGCTTTTTACCACCCCAGATTGATATTAGTAGGTAAACAGGGACCAATTCTAGTTCCCACATAATGAAGAGTAACATTATGTCTTGAGCAACAAACACCCCTATTTGGGCAGAATACAGAACCAGCATCAAGAAATAAAAAAGACGTGGTTTGTAATCTACTTGCCACGCCGCGAATATTGAGAGTGTTGTTACTAGGCCAGCTAAGAGTACCAGTGGCATAGATAGACCGTCTACTGATACTGCCCAACTTAAACCTATTTGAGGGAGCCAAGCATATTTTTCGACGAGTTGAAAACCAGAGTCACTGGCATTGTAGTTGTTCCAGAAGGCGTAGCACATTAAGGCAAAGTCTGCGATACCTACGCCAAGGGCATACCATCTCATGGTTTTTCCGTTTTTATCGGGTATGAGGGGTATAAGTAGGGCTGCCAGAAGGGGCAGTAGGACTATAGTGGTGAGCCAGGGAAATTGAGTTGCCATCATAACAGTGAGAACAAATACTTACCTTTGTTTTTTTTTTATATTACTAAATTTTGTAAACCTTTGTAAAGATGTTTGTAAATAAATCTAAATATGTATCTTAAATGACAGTATAAGCTAAACTTATGATAATTGGATTATCATTTTTTCTCGGTTGGGCCTATAGCGCTACGCGCAACTCAGAAGTCAGAAGTCAGAAGTTGTTTTTGTCACGGGGATTATGAGCAACCGACTGAATTAACTAGGGTTTGCTGAAAAAAGCAGAATGTGGGGAGAGTGGAGAGTGTGGGGAGACAGAGAAATTCGGAGGAACAATCTAGCTCTCAAAACCCGCCCTCTAATACCATTTATCAAATACTTTTCTATAGTTTCTTGAGTAGGGGAGTAAAGGAGTGGGGGAGCAGAGGAAAAGTACACATAATAACAATTAACATTAAATTGTTAATAATTAAGGAAGAAGTTATTTCCCCTGTGTTAATTACTTAATCACTGAAGTGTCATCCAGGTATAGCATTAATGCATGGGAATTGGTATAATATTGTATTTATTTATGCTCACCTACTTAGAAGCTGTTTGAGAAGTATTGCATAGAACCGATGAATCCGCGCAAACCTAACCCCCCTGCCCCCCTTCCCTACAAGGGAATGGGGGTTTCAAAGCCTTTCTCCTCGCAGGAGAGAGGTTTGGAGAGAGGTTTTTATGAGTTTACAAACAGCTTCTTAGCAGTAGCTTTTTAAATAGTTTTTGATGTATGGAATTAAAGTTTCATTTTCGTTGAGCAAATCTACATAGAATCACTATACCAGAATTACATGGAATAGGCTGCAATATTACTTATAAAAAACATAAAATGAGTCAAACCAAAGGCATTTTAAGTTCTTCATAGTTTATTGAAAGTATCCGGAAGAGAACCGTAATTTTAACTAAACATTACTCAATCTTTAAACTATATTTTTGTCGTTAAATTAACGCTAAATCTATATTCAGAAATTGTTTTGGCTGTTTTTTTTGTGTTTTTATTAGCTATAAAAATATATTTTTTTGATGAAGTTACGCCAAAGGTATTGCAATTCGCTAAAAAAAACTAGCTATGCTGTTAATAGTTAAGCGAAAAAACACAACTTACAACTAGCTAAAGAAAGAAAAAATTATGAATTACAACTTATTTTCCAAATACCAACTTTCTAGTTCTCTGGCAAAAGTAACTTCAGTTGTCAAGACTTCTGTATTAGCAACTGGGGTAATGATTGGAGTTTCTACAGTGACTCCTGCTCATGCAGTAAGTTTCACTCTTGATGAGTTCACAGGTACAGATGCTCAAGTTAATGTCACTTTAGAAGATCAAGCAACAGATACAGTTAGATTCACCTTAGAAGTTGATCCTACTAATACTGGCAATATTGGAGACATTACCGGACTGTTTTTTAATGTTGCAGATGACAACTTAATCGGCGATTTTACTCTTACTCCTTTGAGAGCAAATCCTGGTCCTAACGACTTCGATTTTCTATTAGACCAATCAGGGTCAACCACAGATAGGAACAATGATGTTGCTAATAACGTTAATCTTAACGGTGGGGGAACTCAAAGAGATTTTGAACTCGGTATCCAAATTGGTAACAGTGGCGGTCTTCAAGGAGGTAGGGATGATTTTCAATCCATCACTTTTGACCTTACAGCAAGTGGATTCGATCTCAACGATCTAATTAGCCAAAATTTTGGAGTACGTTTACAGAGTGTTGGCCCAGATCGCGAAGGTTCTAGCAAGCTAGAAGGACTTGTTTCTTCTGGTGGTGAAGGTGGTAACGGAGATATGGAATCTACCCCAGAACCATCTACGATATTAGGTCTAAGCTTACTAGGTGGAGCATTTGCTGGTTTACGTCGTCAAAAAAATAACTAAGCTATTACTCCATAAATTAACTAAATCAAATTCAGTTTAATTAGGGTTTACTTATTAATAACAGGGAAATAAGCAAATTTGTCCGATAAACAAATTTAACTACATCTACATTGACAAAAGAATATGAACCAAAATTTTTAAAGGAGCAATTACTCAATTGCTCCTTTATTTTACCGAATAATTAAGGTTTAAAGCCTCTCACTCGCCGTGGAGAAACAAGAAAAAATTTTCCCTACCGCGTCAATCATCTTCCTTTTAGGGATAGGTAATTATCAATTATTCATTATCAATTATCAATTATTGAACCTATTGTTCATCCTCATAAAAACGATAGAAAAGATTCTGATTTTTAAAACCATGTCTATCTACAACATGATGAATTAAGCCACGGTCTATTAATAATTGACCAAGAGAAATTGCTTGATTTAAGTTAAGTTTTTGAGTTTCCATTAACCACTTTACTGCCTCAGAACCAACAAAACATTTTGAGTAGGTATCCCACCGATGTTGGCGGTCTTTAATTGATACTCCATTAAGACCGCGCATTTCCTCAACTAAGGTATCTATATCTATATCTATATTTATGTTTTTGTTAATTTGATTATTGAGAGAATCTTTAGTCAATACTTTTGCATCATCCTCTTCATCTATATCTAACTGAGAAATATTATTTTCCAACTTAAATTGAACACTATCAGGATAATAAAGTTCTACGTGAGGAGGAGAATTTTTCCGCATCCAAGTTTCAATCATTTGCTCTATTTCAGGGGACTTTAAATGCAAATCTCTTTGAGGGAAAGGAATTTCAACTTTATATCTTCGTAGACTTGCTTCAATGCGATAATTTAACTCACTTTTGAGTTGAGATTGTTTCCGTGGTTCTCTAGTCCAAACCAATAAATCAAAATTTAGAGAACTATCACCAAATTCTTGAAACCAAAGTTGTGGGGAGGGATGTAATAATACTTCTGGATGACTTTTGGCTACTTCTAAAATAGCTTTCCTAACTGACTTAATATTGGAACCATAAGCAACACCTATCGGTATTTTCATTCGAGAAATAGGGTTGCCATGACTCCAATTTAAAACTTCATTTTCTAGAAAACGAGAGTTAGGAACAATTAAAGAAACTTTGTCTAAAGTTGTAATGTGAGTGCTACGCAAACCTATTTTTTCAACAATACCTACTAAATTTTCTACTTGAATAAAATCACCTACTTGAATTGGTCGCTCAAAAACTAGAATAATACCACTTATAAAATTGTTAGCAATATTCTGGAGACCAAAACCTATACCTACACCAAGAACACTAGCAATAATAGCCAAAGAACTAATATCTATACCCCAAAGTTGTAGGATAATTAGTATACCTAAAAAAATCAATCCATATCTAGTTAAGAAACTGATTGTATCTTGAACACTTCGGTCTGCTCCTGTTAAACCAATAATTTTTGTTCTAAAGATATTAATAAAGTACCCAACTCCTTTCCACATTATTATGGTTAATCCAATCAAAGTAACCACATCAACAATGGAAAGACCTTTGTTGCCTAAATTAAAAATAGGAGAAGTAAAACTATTACCTAAAATCTCTAATAGCAGATTACGATAGTCGCGAGTAAATGGTATTATATAGGTGATATAAAGTATGATACCTACCCACACTATTACTCTGATAGAAATTGCCATGAATGGCAAAAGTTTTGGTAAATATTTGACAATCTGAGGATATTTTTCCTCACAAATTTTGTTTATTTTAAACTCAAGCCATCTTAAAAATAACTCTAGGACTACGGCTGCTAAAATTAAAAAAATACTGATTAATAATACTTTGAATAGGTTGGGAGACTGAGTATCTTTTTTTGCTGATTCAAAACCGTCTTCAATTTTATATTTCCAGATGGCTGCTTGTTCCTCTGTGTTGATTCCTGCCTTAACATCTTCAGCAGTTATTGTTAGTAGATCGTCATTATTAATAGCCAGAATAATCTGCTGGTGTTTCTTGTATATATTTAACTCTATAGATTCACCTGAGGTGAAGATATTTTCTAATTTTGAACTGATTATTTCTGCTCGTTTAGTAGCGGTCAAATTTTCCTCTTCATTACCTGCTACTTCAAACAAGTCTTTACCATTCAATTCTACTGGAGCTGTTTCTAAATCATTATTATTGGCTTGTCCCCAAGCTGGTACTATAAAAAATAGTAAAGGTATTAAACAAGCAATGATTAATATTTTGAAAATTTGTCTTGTAGCTGTTTTTCGGTTTGCGGAAATAATCAAGGGATTATTTTTTGCGAGAGGGCGACTACCTAGTTCACTTTCTGTTACTTTTGTCAACTTTAGCCACAAATATTTATGCCACATACTCACCCTCGAAAACTTCCAATGAATTTTTCATTATCAACTATTTATTTATGTGGAAAAACTGATGCACTAAATTTGCTAATTTTTCAGCACTATCTTTTACTATTATAATTTTTTATCCTACCATAAACTTTGAGATAATTAAGAAAAATGAAACTATTACTGAAGCAAACTTGCTCTATTATTTAGAAATCCCTGGGAGTTATTCATAAGGGTTTAGCGTTTGGCGAACTTTTAGATAATAGAATTTTGGTTAGAACTCACCACAAAACTGGAACTGTGTGGATGTCCAGTATGTTTAATTCTATTGCTTCCTATTGTGACTTAAAATTTTATACAAATAGAGGCAAAAAGTATTTTAGATGTCCATATACAGTTCATTAAGGATTTTTTGAAGAAGGAAGAAGAAGGAAGAAGAAAGAATAAAGAAGGAAAGTATATGAGTCTATAGATTAATGCAGGTCACTTAAGGATTTTTTTTGGCAGTTCTGTAATCTCAAGAGCTACTAATCATGGTTCCATACCTTATAAGTTTTAGTTTTATATGAAGGGTATTGGTATATAAGGTCAGACAAAAACCAGCAGTGGAAATAATATTTTAAACCCAATTCACAAAGAAAGAGTTGTTGCCCTATTTGATGATGTTTTGATTAAACCTGAATTATGACAAACTAAGATTGGTTGGCTTGATGGATAATCAAAATATTTCCAACACAATTGATTTTTAAAGTCAGAGTTCATACTTACTTTATCTAAGTTATTAGAGCTAATGTCTTGATTACTTTTTCCCTTATTAATAATAATTGCAAGCATTCAGCCACCAGCCATTAGTTATTAGATACCTGTCTTGAGCGGGGGAATTAGTATTGAGAGATTGAGCGATAATTAAAAGTATCAATAAAAGCTCATAACTTAGCATTCGTTCTCTTTAGAGATTGTTTGTCAAATAAGTATTAAGAGATTAAATAGGGTTTGCTGAAAAAGTCTTATGGATTCAGGTATGAGTCAGGAGTCAGGAGACAGGAGACAGGAGACAGGAGAAATGGGAATTATAGAGGAGGTAGAAGGAATTATTGTCCCTTGATTTTTCTACCCTTGAGATACCAAAATCCTAGCTTTATTAGTCTCTCAAGCTCAAAAAGTTCTACTTTTTTCGTTCCAAAAAGGCTTTAGCCTTTATCTGTCAATGCTTTTAGATTTAATCAGCCAGCCCTAAATAGTAACTAAAATCTAAAAACAGTAAGACTTCAAGGGATTGAAATCTGGTAGATATAGAGATGGAAAGGCACATATATTCCTAGATTTAAATGTGACAAATAATTGTCTTAATTTCTCCCTCCCTATACCCTATACCCTATACCCTAAACAGTGAGAGAAAGGTACATATATTCCTAGATTTAAATGTAACAAATAGTTGTCTTTATTTCTGCCTCTCTATTCCCTATTCCCTATATTTGATAAATTAATGAATTTCATAATTCTGTGCCACTTCAAATAAAAGTTAGTATAAAAAGCTGAAAGCTGAAAGCTGAAAGCTGAGAGCTGACTGCTAATAGCTGAATGCTTATGAATAATTTAATTACTTAAAAATTGATGAACTAAATTTGCTAATTTTTGATGACTATCTTTTACAGCTAAACTTTCTGCTCCTACAGCCATTTTTTGTAACTTTTCTGATGATTTTAATAACTCCAAAACTTGAGTCTGGAGTTTTTCTACAGTCAATTCTGACTGAGTAAAAACTAAGGCAGCATTCTGACTAGAAAAAACCTTAGCATTATAAGCTTGATGATTATCCGCAGCATAAGGATAAGGAATTAAAATGGATGGTGTATGAGTAACTGCTAATTCTGTTAAACTACCCGCCCCCGCGCGACTAATTACCAAATCAGCCCGCTGAAATAAACCAGCCATATTATTATAAAATGTCATGGGAAAATACTGGGGATGTTCTACACTAAAAGCATCCGGATCGTTTTCCCCTGTTTGATGAATAATCCAAGCTCCAGTTTCTACCCATGCTGGAATACATTTTCTCACTAATTGGTTAACTGCTACTGCTCCTTGAGAACCTCCAACAACTGCAATGACAGGAACATTTTCTGGAATGGGTAAATCTAAGGATTGGGGAGACAAAAATTCTTCTCTCACAGGAGTACCCACATACACAGTATTCCTAGAAGGAAGATATTTTGCCCCTTCCTCAAATCCTACTGCCACAACATTACATAAACGACTAAACCACCGCGTCACCTTCCCAGGCAAAACATTAGATTCGTGGAGTATAACTGGTAAACCCAGGGAACGAGCTGCAATAATTGCTGGAGCTGCTATATAACCACCAGTAGTAAACAATCCTTTAAATTGGCCATCTTTAAGTATACGTCTTACTTGTAGAATAGATCCAATAAGTCTACTTAAAATCTTGAAAGTCCCCAGGCCCAATTTCTGCTGAAAGCCTTCAACTGATATAGTATGGAGAGGATACTGGGATGGTACTAACTTAGTTTCTAGACGGTCAGGAACTCCTAGCCATTCAATATGATAATCCTTTAATTGGTTAGCAGCGGCGATCGCTGGAAATAAATGTCCCCCAGTGCCACTTGCTGCGATTAACAGCTTAACAGGTTTATTGGTCAAGGTTTCTGTCTCCCTGGTATAACAACAAATTAAGTCAAAAGTTAAAAGTTAAAAGCGAGATAAATTGAGAATTTCTGTATTGTAATTTATTTGACCAGAAAATAAGGTCTATAGCTTCCTCTTGAAAGGGGATAAAAAGCAGTCGTTTAGCTAACACATAACGCGCGTTAACGCTCCGCAATTCAAGTCGCGAAGCGGACCGTAGGGTGGGATGGCGTTTCCCGGAGCGACTCTGCACTCTTCGGGAAACCTCGCCATATCCAATCCACTAAGAGAAAGAAAATTCAGTATTTCCAGTCTCCCTATTGCACGAGATACTGTTAACTGTTTTGCTATCGAGTATGTTTGCGGAGTATTCCGTCAGGAAAAAACGCAGTTACGACTTAGGATACTAACTGATAACTAAAATGAGTTTTACAAGAGGTCTAATATCTCATTATTGTTCATTACAGTAGTAACATTGGGCAAAAATTCAACTAATGGCCATAGAACTTGGTTCTAATCGCCAGAAAATTTTCAACCAACAACTTTTATAGGTTAAAAATGATTATTTCTCAAATCCCATTTCGTCCGCAAAGCAAATTTTTGATGAAATTTAAGCAATTATCAACAACATTATCTAGTTCATTATTACTTGGTTTAACGGTTTTTTCAGGAATAGTTTTATCCCCTGATTTGACTTTAGCTCAAGGTAGGTATCAAACACCTGAAGAACTGACAGATCTATTGAAAAAAATTGATAGAGCTGCCAGTCGTCAAGACTTGGAAGATGTCATGGATTTTTATAGTAATGATTTTACTAATTCTGATGGTTTAAATCGGGAAAGTTTAGAAGCAGCTTTAGATAATTTTTGGCAACTCTATAAATCAGTTAGATATCGGACAACAGTTAAATCTTGGGAAACTGATGGTGATGCCATTGTGGCGGAAACTATCACCTATATTACTGGTGTCCAAGAAATGAAAGATAGAGATATAACTTTAAAGTCTACTATTACTTCTAAACAGCGCTATGAAAATGAAAAAATTGTTGAACAAGAAATTTTAGCCGAGCGTAATCAGCTAACATCAGGAAAAAAACCACCTATTGTTAATGTGAATTTGCCAGAAGAAGTAGAAGTAGGTGAAAAGTATAATTATGATGTGATTGTTGAAGAGCCTTTGGGCGAACAAATTATGTTAGGAACTGCTTTTGGAGAACCAATTAATGAAAATTCTTATAATTTTGAACCGACTAATTTTAAATTAGAAGTATTGTCTTCTGGCGGAATTTTTAAAATTGGTGAGGCTCCAGAAAATTCTGAGGATCGATGGTTGTCAGCAGTTTTAATGCGAAAAGGAGGTATTACTATTAGTACCTATCGTTTACGAGTTATTGTAGAGGAAACAGAAAAAAATTAATAATTAACAATTAATAATTACCTCTTATTCAAAATTCGAGCATTAGATCAAAAAAATTTTTTCTTTTTTATCCCTGTAGGATAAAAGTCCTTAACACAGCTAAGAAGAGGATTGGACTTTTCGATAAAAATTAAATTTTTAAATTTTAAATGTTTGCTGTGAGTGAAAATGTGGTACGGCTTAATTTTCATCTCTTTTATCTTTTGGCTATTGCTGAAAATCTGATAAATCTGTACCTCATAAACTTATAATCTGCTGTAAAAATTTAGATAAAACAATAAATTATAATAGTAAAAATGATTTCTGTTGAAGATAAAATAGTTTTAATTACAGGTGCCAGTAGTGGTATTGGAGAATCTTGTGGGAATGTATTTGCTCAATCGGGAGCTAAACTAATTTTAGCTGCTCGTCGCCAAGAAAAACTAGAAAAACTTGCTGAAGAATTAACTAAAAAATTCCAGACTAAAATTTATTTATTAAAGTTAGATGTACGCGATCGCCTAGCAGTTGAATCAGCAATAAATTCTTTACCTGAACCTTGGAAAGATATTGATATTTTGATTAATAATGCTGGTTTAAGTCGCGGTTTAGATAAACTCCATCTCGGTGACTTCAACGATTGGGAAGAAATGATAGATACTAATGTTAAAGGGTTACTATATATGACTCGTTATATAGTGCCAGGAATGGTCAGTCGAGGTCGAGGCCATGTAGTTAATATTGGTTCTATAGCTGGTCGTGGGGCATATCCTGGAGGTAATGTTTATTGTGCTTCTAAAGCTGCTGTTAGGGCAATTTCTGAGGGTTTAAAACAGGATTTATTAGGAACTCCAGTCCGAGTAACTGAAATTCAACCAGGTTTAGTAGAAACAGAATTTAGTGAAGTTAGGTTTCATGGAGATACAGAAAAGGCTAAAAATGTTTACAAAGACTTGACACCTTTAACAGGAGATGATATAGCAGATTTAGTTTTTTTCTGTGTGACGCGATCGCCCCATGTCAATATCAGTGAACTATTGGTAGTCCCCACAGATCAGGCTAATGCAACAATGGTTCATCGACATAATACGAGCAAAATAAAACAGGAAAATTAAATTGATTATTTCCGGAGTTAATAGATAAATATGGGAAAAAGAAAAGGTAGATGCACCCTGATAGATAACCTCCGCCATTATTGGTGGAGGTTTTTTTTACTCCTAAATAAAACAGGAAAATTAAATT